>DAHVOF010000210.1 GCA_027318945.1 Actinomycetota bacterium
ATCGAGCTTCTCGAGCGTATGAATCATGCTGCACGGTCAACTTCAGGATCGATCAAACAAGTATCAGCAGGCTATGGAGACTCGCATCGAAAAATATTAGTGGCCAACACCGACGGCGTTTACGCCATGGACGAACAGGTAAGAACTCGGATCGCTGTATCCGTAGTCGCATTTGGCGACACTGGAATGCAAACGGGCTACGAAACATCAGCCTTGACCATGGGTTTCGAGATGTTCGAATTCACCGACGTCGAAGAATTGGCGGCTCTCGCTGCCCATCGGGCCCTCCGAAAACTCTCGGCACGGCCGGCACCTTCTGGGATAATGCCTGTCGTGCTCCAAGGTGGGTCGGGCGGAATTCTATTCCATGAAGCATGCGGCCATGGATTGGAGGCTGACCACATCCTTAAGGACTCCTCCGTATACAAAGGAAGAGTTGGAGAAATGGTAGCGTCTCCTCTAGTCACGCTGATCGACAACGGCACCATTAGCGGCAAATGGGGCAGCGCTGGCATCGACGACGAGGGAATGGCATCGCAGGAAAACGTACTAATACAAGATGGTGTGTTGACCGACTACATGTGGGATGGGTTGCGGGCGCGTAAATTTTCCAGAACGTCGAGCGGAAATGGGAGACGCCAGAGCTATCAACATCTGCCTATGGTTCGGATGACCAACACCTATCTTCTGGAGGGAACGGATACGCCCGGGACAATCTTAGAAAACACCAAGAACGGAGTGTACGTGGCTCGGCTTGGGGGTGGCCAAGTCAATACGGCTACCGGCGATTTCGTATTTGGGATGACCGAAGCGTACATCATTGAAAATGGAGAGATCACTGAACCGCTAAGGGACGCGAATCTAATCGGCAACGGACCAGAAGTACTAAAGAACATCGATGCCGTCGCCAATGACTTTTCGATTACCCCTGGAACATGCGGGAAAGATGGCCAAAGCGTTCCGGTAGGATGCGGCCAAGCCACTGTAAGAATCACGGGCGTAACCATTGGAGGAACCGCAAATGGATGACCTCGAGCTCATTGCCGAGAAGATCGTGAACCAGGCCAAGGCTGGCGAAGAGATCGAGGCCTTCGTCGCCTGGGATGAAGAGACCTCCATCCGTGTTTACAACGGCGCCATAGAGAACCTTTCCCAATCACAGTCAAGCGGAGTCGGAATTCGCATCATCCATAATCACCGTAATGGATTTGCTTGGGCGGGAACTCTTGAAAGCGCTGCAATCGACTTTGCGCTATCAGAGGCCCGGGATAACGCGTCCTTCGGAACCGAAGACGAGTACCTGGGACTTGGCACCGCCGATAACATTCCGGCCCAGCAGCTCGACCTTTGGAGGGACGACCTCGCAACACTGTCGACCGAAGAAAAGGTCGCCAAAGCTTTAGACCTCGAAACTGCTGTCAGGAATTCTGACTCCCGCATCAAGAGCGTAGAATCTGCCAACTACGGTGACGTCAGCTCGATTGCAGCAGTGCTCACCAACACCGGGATGAAAGCTAGCTTCCGTCAGACATTCAGCTTCGTCGCCGCTCATGCGATCGCAAGCGAAAATGGAGAGACTCAGACCGGCGGAGGATATTCAGTCGGTCGCACAATTTCCGAACTTGATGTCGCCCGGGCAGCGTCGGATGCCAGCAGGAGAGCGACCAGACTGCTCGGAGCAACTAAGCCGCCATCTACTCGCATGACTGTGCTCTTTGACCCGCAGGTGACCACCACTCTTCTAGCAATCATCTCTGGGACTCTGTCTGGGGAGGCAGTTATAAAGGGAAGGTCTCTATTCGCTGACCGCCTTGGCGAACAAGTAGCATCCTCCATTGTCTCGCTCATCGACGACCCCACAAATCCGTCGGCATTCGGCGCATCCGCGTACGATGCCGAGGGCTACGCATCAAGGTGTAATAACCTCATAACTGACGGTGTTCTTCAAGGATTTCTTTTCGACACATATTCCGGTAGGCGCGCAGGCACGCCGACTACAGCTTCCGCGGTTAGGGGCGGCTTCAGCTCTACTCCCGGGGTTGGGGCTAGAGCGCTGCTTTTGAAGCCGGGCACGCAAGATCAGAAGGCACTTATCGGGTCGATCGAGAACGGCGTTCTCGTCCAGAATATAAGCGGAGTTCACTCAGGGGTAAACCCCATCTCAGGCGACTTTTCAGTGGGGGCTGAAGGTCTGATCATACGTTCAGGAAAGCTTGGTCACCCTATCAAAGAGTTCACCATCGCATCATCACTACAGAAAATGCTCCAGGACGTGACAGCGGTTGGCAATGACATCGAGTGGATCCCATCGGTGGCCGCAGGCGTGAGCCTGGTCGTGGATGGGATTTCCGTAAGTGGGATTTGAGGACCGGTACAACCAGAGTGACCAAGGCTGGGAACTTCAGGACGTCATGGCAGAAGGTGGGATGTCGGTAATCGACTGTCACGTTCACACTTACTTTTCTGGCGACTCCAGCACTACTCTCGACCAGTTGATAACGGAATTCCAGAGTTCTGGCTTAACTCACTTCTGCGTCACGGACCACCATAGCATCGCGGCGTACCCAAGTCTCAGAGAAGTTTTCGGACCACGCGTCATTTGCGGCCAGGAGCTAAGAACCACAGAAGGTGAAGTTATCGGACTCTTCTTGACTCAAAAGATTTCACCTGGACTCAACCTGGCGAATGCGTCAAAAGCGATCCGAGACCAAGGTGGAATAGTTTACGTGTGCCATCCGCTGGATCAAAGACGCTTCTCAGTCGGTTCGAACAACCTCAGGGAAGCTCTGGAAAACGGGATCATAGATGCAATCGAGTTGACCAATTCCAAATCCCTAAGGCTCTACTCTCTTGTTGCAGAACTCGCGTCAGAGTATGCCATCCCACTACTTGGCGGATCCGACGCTCACGTAGCAGCCGCACTAGGCTCGTCCGGCGCAGTTATGCCGTGGTTCCACTCGGCCGCCGACTTTCTGGTAGCAGCTAAGTCTGCAACTCCATTCGGACACTACTGCGATCCCAAAAAGTCATGGCCGATCGATGTGGTGCCATCCATCTCGGACTAGCTCTCAGAGCTCGCCGCGGGCCGAGAATCGGTCTTGTAAAAACCTGAGCCCTTGAACATAATGCCGACTGAGCCAAATACTTTGTTCAGATTTCCTCCGCACGCTTCACAGGTAGTGAGAGATTCGTCTGAAAATGATTGAAAAATATCAAAATGCGTATCGCAGCTTTTGCAAACGTATTCGTAGGTAGGCACCTACTTCCTCCAAGTCCGTATGCTTGATTAGCACTCAACTGTCCTGAGTGCTAATCATACCAGCTCTCGAAAATTAATTATCTTCTCCCTGGTAGAGCTACCCCCAAGATGTAAGCGTATGACTATGAACAGTGCTTAGAATAAAGTAGGTTTCTAGTCGCTGTTTGACGCTGGGGGATCGACTGCCTGAGGATGAGTCCAAAAGGAAACGATGAGCCACTAAAGTGAATAAGGAGCATGCGTGCATCACTTGCCAAGAAAGGCCGTCGTGCCAGCTGCAGGACTGGGCACTAGGCTCTTGCCAGCAACCAAGGCTCAACCTAAAGAAATGCTGCCTATAGTTGATCGACCTGCCATCCAGTACATTATCGAAGAAGCGGTGTCTGCTGGCCTCGAGGACATCCTCGTTATTACTGGCAAATCCAAATGGTCGATAGAAGACCACTTTGACAAATCCTTTGAGCTCGAGAAGCACCTGGAATCCAACGGAAAATTTGAAGAGCTAGAACTCGTGAGATCGATCTCGGACCTTGCCGAACTCCACTACGTACGTCAAGGGGAGCCACTTGGTCTGGGCCATGCCGTATCGATGGCTAAACAGCATATATCCGGTGAACCATTTGCGGTACTGCTTGCAGACGACGTTATGGTTGCCGGCCATACCCTGCTTTCTGACATGATCAAGCTCCATGAAGAGTACCAGTGCTCGATATTAGCCCTCATGGAGGTACCGCGGGAAGAGATCTCTTTGTACGGCTGCGTAGCGCATGAACCCATCGATGAAAGTGGGACCGTACGCATTACCGGAATTGTGGAGAAACCAGACCCTGCGGAGGCTCCGTCGAACCTCGCGGTAATCGGACGTTACGTCTTCACACCTGAGATATTCAGCTGTCTAGAAAAAATACGACCCGGACGGAACGGAGAGATCCAGCTCACAGATGCAATCTCTCTTCTCATGCAGGATCAACCGGTCATCGGATACGTGATTAAAAACGGCCGGTACGATGTCGGAACCAAGATCGACTATCTGACTGCAATAGTTGAACTAGCTTTAGTCAGGGAAGATCTTGGGCCGGAGTTTCTCGGGATTCTCAAGGAAATCGTTGCACGGTCGGAATTTGAAAGCGGTTCAGAGGTCTCAAAACCTGGCGTGCGCAAGGTCATCAAGAGCGTGATACAAAGATTTGAACACAAAACGGGCTAGATCCCGAAGAAATGCCCGGGAACCGACCAAAGATTAAACAGGACTTTCGAAGATGATTGAACTACAACAAGCGCAAGAAATTGTGCTCAGCAACATCACTCAACTGCCAATTACAATCGTCCCCCTTGCGGAATGCGACGGGCTGCTGACCGCGACGGAGATCAAGTCAGCGGAATCCATTCCCCCTTTCGACAACACGGCAGTTGACGGATTCGCGCTAAATTTCGACGCAGTCGCATCGGGTAAAAGGGAATTCGAGATCGTCGGTACTATTGCTGCAGGAGATCCAGGCGATATTCCTTTAGAACCGTCAACTACTGTGCGGATTATGACCGGAGCGCCGCTGCCGGCCGGGGCTGATTGCGTGCTGATGGTCGAAGACTCGAAAGTCAGCGATAGAAGTGGAAAAACCTACCTTTCGTTTGATCGAACTCTATCCAAACTGGAAAACGTGAGGGGGACCGGCAGCGACATCAGGAAGGGCCAGCTCCTTTTCCCCGCCAACACACAATTATTTCCAGGCCACCTCGGAGTTCTAGCAAGTTTAGGCATCCATGAGCTAAGCGTATTCAAGCGCCCACGGGTCGGGGTCATCTCTACGGGCAGCGAACTCTCCAACGATTCAGGGCCATTGCTACCGGGTCAGATCCGCGATTCTAACCGCCCCACTTTGATGGGCCTCGTAAAAGAGGTAGGTGCCACTCCAGTCGACCTCGGAACAGTAGAGGACGATCCGTCAAAACTCCGCGAGAGCTTCCTCCAAGCGGCCGCTACATGTGACGTCGTTCTTTCTTCAGGCGGAGTAAGTGTCGGCGATTTCGATTACACGAAACAGATACTCGATGATCTGTCTCATGGAACTATGTCGTGGATGCAAATTGCCATCAAACCGGCAAAGCCGTTTGCATTTGGGTTGATAGGTTCGACTCCGATCTTCGGTCTGCCGGGGAATCCGGTGTCGTCTGCAGTATCGTTCGAACTCCTTGCGCGCCCAGCAATAAAAAAGATGATGGGGCACCTTGGAGTGTTCAGAACTCCCATTCTCGCGATCGCTGATGCTGATCTTCGCAGACGCGCTGACGATAAGTTGCACTTTCTAAGAGTTACAGCAAAGATCGAAAGTGATGGACGAATCCACGTCGAGCCCCAACCTGGGCAGTCAAGTCACCTTTTGTACTCAATGTCAAATTCAAATGCCCTCGCCATAGTCCCAAACGGACAGGGCTACAAGGTCGGCGATGAAGTAGAGACTTTGCTTCTAAGGAACCTCTGACTTTAAATCTAGGCAGTCACGGTCTAGTGCAACCCCCTTGGAGCGATCTGCCGACGTCCGGCGGCCCTGATGCCAGAACAGCTGGCGAATCCTCGTAATATAGAGTTCAGAATCCCGATCTTTCTAGACAAATGCGTCGAAAGCAGGCTTTTCCGAATCCCCCCCTTGCAATCGCCAGCGCCATCGTAAGCGAAAAATTCCGGTTACTTGAATTTCGAAATTATCAAACCCAAGCTAGTCCACAGCTAAACCATGGAAACCCCCCACGTAGCGAACCGCTAAGGACAGCTGATGCAGTGCAAGTGATCGAGCAAAGTAGGCTTTAACCGTGGCTTTGGACAGTTTTTCCACACTCGTTGACCCTTATGAGCGGCGAGTGCGGGACTTAAGGATTTCAATAACGGATAGATGCAACTTTAGGTGCACTTACTGCATGCCAGAAGAGGGCCTGAAATGGCTTGACAGATCGGAAATTCTCTCCTTCGAGGAGATCGCCAGACTTGCAATGATCTTTGTCGAGAGATTTGACTTCGACGGAATAAGGCTCACCGGTGGGGAACCTACGGTTCGCGCCGATCTTCCCGTACTAATAGAAAAGCTCTCGGGCCTTATCGTGCCCTCGACAGGCAAACCCGTGGATCTCTCAATGACAACAAACGGGTCATCTCTAAGATCGAGTGCCAAGGATCTGTTACGAGCGGGACTCAACAGGCTTAACATCTCTATCGACTCCCTAAATCCACGGATATTCGAAGCCATGACGCGGCGCGACAATCTTGAAAAAGTTCTAGACGGCATTGACGCTGCGATTGAAGTTGGCTTCAAACCGGTCAAAATAAACATCGTTATGATGAGGGGCATCAACGATCATGAGATAGTTGATTTCGCCACTTTTGGACGGGAAAAAGGTGTCCAGCCTCGCTTCATCGAGTTCATGCCGCTAGATGCAGACGGTGCCTGGACCTTCGAAAAAGTAGTACCGGCTGACGAAATAATTGAGAAAATTAATGCGGTCTATCCGCTCGAACCGGTGGTCCACGGGCCTGAGCCCGCCCAGCGATTCCGCTACAAAGATGGTGCCGGAGAACTGGGGGTCATCCCGTCTGTGACAAAACCATTTTGCGATAATTGTGACAGAGTCAGAATTACCGCCGAAGGAAAGTTCATGACCTGCCTTTTCGCAATCAACGATTTCGACCTGAGGAAGTTGTTGCGATCCCGCGCAAGTGACGAGGAAATTATGAGCGAAATCCGTGCCGCCGTTGGTACGAAGTGGGCTGGCCACAATATCGGAAATGTCAATTTCAAGCGACCCCCTAGATCAATGAGCCAAATCGGGGGCTAAGGTGCCGCTACTATCGTTTTGCCTAGTGAATCTTTGAGTTACAGTCCCGAATAGAAGAAAGGCCCTGGATCCAATCTATGTCAGACCGCAGCCTCACACACCTAGACCCGCTCGGCCGCGCAAGAATGGTCGACGTTACTCCCAAAGAGGCCACACACCGTAGAGCTACTGCACGTTGCAAGGTTTTTATGCTCCCCGAGACCACCGCCAAAGTAGCGAGCAACGCCATGACTAAAGGGGATGTGCTGGGAGCTGCAAGAATTGCGGGAATCCAGGCTGCAAAGCGAACTCCAGACCTAATTCCACTGTGTCACCCACTCTTGGTAGGGTCAATCTATATCAACTTCACAATCGGTGACGATTACGTCGAGATCGAAAGTCAGGTGGAAACCGTTGATCGAACCGGAGTCGAGATGGAAGCGCTCATGGCGTGTTCCGTTGCCGCCCTGACGGTTTACGACATGTGCAAGTCGGCCGACCGCACGATGGTCGTCGGGGAACTGGCTCTTTGGGAAAAAGTAGGCGGCAAATCCGGCATTTGGAAGCGTCCTGGCGCCGAGTCACTGCCCGGGTTAAATCTGTAATAGTTTTCCACAAATTAAAGAATTCCTAACCACATTCCGTACCTTGTAGTAGAAAAGATGCGAATATCGAGCACGCCCACGACATGCTTGGTATATTTGTAATTACACGGGTGTAGTTAAGGAACTATTCGGTAAATGCTTCTGGCGATTGTTGCATCAATGTGGGTTGCGGTGATCACCATTCCACTTATCGTGAGATGGCGAGATTCACGTCACGTTACTTCGGTCGGGAGTTTTTCCAGATCCCTCGGGGTGCTGGGACATCAGTGCTCCACTTCGATGACAGCGATACCGGGACGCCAAGCAGTTCGCAAGTCTTCTTGGACAATATTGACAAAATTCGGCCGAATTGAACCAGAAGCTATCCTGGAAGACTGCTACCGCCTTACTACGGCCCACCCCAGCAAAGTGATCGCATACAAAACCAGCGTTTCCCGAATCGACCGCCACCAGATGATGAGACGCCGTAAGAACATTCTTTTGAGTCTCGCGGGATCCACATTCATGCTCTTCATGGTGAACCTCCTGCTAGGATCACGTATTATTGAGCTTCTTACGCTGCTCGCGCTTCTTGCTCTGATTTCCTATCTCGGTTTGCTGATTCAATTCAAAAAAGCTGCATTCAATTAATCATTGCGGCATATGACTCCAATCACCACCTGCGCGAGTAAAATCGAACTTTGCCCGGGGGTGTAGCTCAGCTGGTAGAGCGCTACGTTCGCAACGTAGAAGTCGGCGGTTCGAGTCCGCTCACCTCCACCAAAGTATCCGTATGAGAACCCTGCACCCTATCGGTGCCCTCATAACCGTCCCCAGCGTTAGCCCTTAATGCTGCGTAGGCGAACTCTGAGATGGTTTCGGTGCTGATGACGAAACCCTGAAGCGTCAGGTCCCGGGTATAGATGCTCCCGATAGGCACTTCTGGGCACGCCCCCATCCCGGCCATCGATATGATACGCCCACAGCGGGACGCGCAGTCGACCTCGCGAAACATCACGGTCAACGCCATTCGAACCAGTACTTCCTGAGACTACAGCACCGTGAGCAAAGCCTATCTGTGTTCTGGCGCCATACCTTGCTTGCATTCGCAGGCGCATAACACCCGTGCCATGGGCAAAAGTCAGTCGACGCGGGCAAATATGGACGGGGCCAATATCCGGCAGGACACCTACGACTAAAGGTGCGTTAGCCACAACGCATTTTAGGACAAGTAGCGCAAAGAACCGAACCTCGCTGGGAGTTCATACGAAACAGCTGGTCCGAAACCGCGTCATCCATCGGCATAAATAGTCCAAACTTGGTGGTCATTATGGCGCAATGAAGGCACTCGTCGCCAACGCCAAACCGGCGGACGGGCCAGAAACGCCATTCGCAAGGGCGGGGACATTCACTTATTACGGTTACCAATAAGTACCACCTGATCAACACCATAAAATTAGCTAAAGATTTGGTTAGTGAACAGCGATAGTGTTGGAGTATATCGACCAGCCAACCAAGGAGAATCGCCATGAGTACGTCCCCAGTAGGCGTCATCGGATCCGGAACGATGGGTGGATCCATTGCACATCAGGTAGCCATGTCAGGCTACGACGTAAAGCTCCTAGACGTAAGTCAGCCCGCGCTTTCAAAAGCTGTCGAGCGAATAAAGACATGGACTGAAGCTAGCGTCGCCCGGGGCAAGACGAGCGAGCAGGATGCCAAAAATATCCTCTCCCGCATCTCTGCAACTACCGACTTTGGGCAGCTCAAAGACTGCAAATTTACAATAGAAGCGGTATTTGAGGACCTCAAAATCAAAGAGGATGTATTCTCTCAAATTGACGCCATTCTTCCTCAGGATGCAATTCTTGCGACGAACACCTCCTCCATGTCAATTACCGTGCTAGCCGAATATACAAAGCGTCCCGCGAAGGTTGTCGGAATGCATTTCTTTAACCCTCCACAGATAATGAAGCTCGTGGAAGTTGTGAGGGGTTACAAAACCGGAGACGACACTGTCGCTGAAACAATGGAGTTCGCCAGGTCACTTGGGAAAGAACCGATCGAGGTCAAAAGAGATACGCCAGGTTTTATCGTGAATAGAATCCTGATTCCTCAGATGCTCGAAGCAATCAGAGTCGTCGAAGAGGGCATTGCCACGCCAGAAGACGTTGACAAGGCTATACGCTTGGGCCTAAATGCTCCGATGGGACCATTTGAACTTCAGGATTACACGGGGGTAGATATAGGCCTCAACGTTGTAGATCACTTCTATGACGAATTTAGGAACGATCGATGGGCGGCCCCGCTATTGCTTCGTGACCTCGTAAGGGCAGGTCGACTTGGTCGAAAAGTTGGTGCGGGCTGGTATGACTATCCGCCTGAGCAGAAATAAACTAATCGCGTGGCAAATCAAGTCCTTTGATGGCTGATTTTTCCGAATTCTTGCGGCGGAGGGAATCGCAAAATATCTGAGTCATCCTTTCGGAACAAAAGCGCTTTGCAGACCTGTTGTGCCTTGGTGTCAGGCAGACCATTGAGCAATTGCGTCTCGACTGGGTTGAGCCGCAATGTTATGATCGAGACATGCGAACCTCGCCATTGTTGGGACAGAAAGCATGGTTTGGGCCGCGCCGGTTTGGCTGGGGGTTGGGTCCTCGTTCACCGGAAGGATGGATCGTCACGGCAACTGCAACTATAGCTGGTGTGGCAGCTGCGGTTCGTTGGCCAAATCGTCCAGTGCTTCGTTCACTCCCCGTCGCCACATTCGTCGCCATGGCTATCCTCAAAGGCACATCACCTGGCGGACCGAAAGAGTGGCGGAAGCTAGCCCGCCGAGAGGTGTAACAAGCTCATCAACTACCATGAGCATAAAAACCATTCAATGAATTCTGAGAAGCGTGGCTAACACAGAGCGCCTCAGATATCCGCCCATTAGGACGTTAGCGCAAAACATCTGAAGCGCGCTTAGCGACCTCCATCAACAAGTGACAATGCAATTTACTCTTATCGATGGAGTAACCGCAGCCGAACCAAGCACAATCTGCTGCAACAAAGAGGGCATGCTAAAGCGTTTCAAGAAAAGAGGGATTCCCTTGCACCGCTGTCCGTTGCATGTAATGGGACAACGCCCTCATCCCGCCGAGTTCCTCTCCCCCACCGGCTCGTCCAGGACCGCCATGGAGCATCTGAGGCATTGCGATCCCGTGTCCGGTAGACTCCCCTGCACTCGAGCTATCCACCATCAGAATTCTCCCATGCCACGGAGCTAGACCTGTAATCAAAACCTTCGCTAAAGCAGGATCTGCGGTAACGATGGAAGCTACCAGGCTTCCTTCCCCGAGAGACGCAGCCTCTATCACTTCTCCGAAGGTTTGATATGGGATAAGAGTGCAAACTGGACCGAACGCTTCCACTGAGTGTATCTCAGAAGCATATATATCCTCTGAGCGAAGGAGCAGCGGAGAAAGGAAAGCTCCCTTTTCGCCATCCGCAGCAACAACGCTCACCTTATTCAAGTCCCCAAAAACTACTTTCGCCGCGGCCATGAGTCTGGTAGCGCCGCTCCGAACCTCCTCACGCTGCCCATGACTTGCCAGAGGACCCATCTGAACGCTTGGATCACGCGGACTGCCTATGACAATTTGCCCCAAACGTGCCGAGACAGCCTCAGCAACGTCTTCGAGCATTGACGCCGGAACGAAAGCTCTTCGTATAGCGGTACACTTCTGGCCTGCTTTGATCACCATCTCATTTACAAGCTGGTCTACATATATATCGAACTCCCCATCCTCTTGAATCACGTCAGTGCCGAGAATTGAACAGTTCAATGAGTCTGCTTCAGCATTGAATGCCACCGAGCGACCTGTCACGATAGGGTGGCTCCTAAGGCTCTGCGCCGTGGCAGCCGAGCCAGTGAAGGATACCGTATCTTGACTTGTAAGGTTTTCTACAAGTCCAGCCGGGCTGGCACACAAAAGCGAAATCGTCCCCTCGGGGAGCAAACCCGAATCCACAATCCTTCGAACTACCGCCTCGGTAAGATACGCGGTTTGAGTGGCAGGCTTTACGACGGATGGCATCCCGGCCAAAAAAGCTGGAGCAAACTTCTCGAGCATGCCCCAAATCGGAAAGTTGAAGGCGTTTATCTGGACCGCGGCTCCTAACTTTGAACTGTAAATATGCCTGCCGCCAAAGGTGCCCCCTTTGCCGAGAGGCTCGATTTCACCATCAAGAAGAATCTTTCTGTCAGGCAACTCGCGTGCGCCCTTGCTTGCATAGACCGCAAGTGTGCCGATGCCGCCGTCAACGTCCACGGCGGTGTCTCGCCTTGTCGCTCCAGTAAGAAGCGAAATATCCGCAAACTCTTCGATATGACCGAAAAGGTACTTTCCAAGATCCTTGAGAATTGCTGCCCTCTGCGTGAAGGTCAGCTTCCGTAGCTCTGGCCCGCCAATTTTTCGCGCAAATTGCAACATAGCTCCTACGTCGGGACCATTCCTGGGCATCAGGGCCACGGCCTCGCCTGTTGAAGCATCCAAAAGGGGCGTAACCTCTCCGTCGGCCGACTGCCACCGGCCCTGGCTGTAACTCTGGAGCACTCTTGTCATTTCACTCTCCGCTAGGTTATTCAAATCATCTTCAGAACGTCATGCAGAAAAACTTGTTTATCCCGCCATTGTAGTTTGACAACTCCATCACTAAGCTGACCAGGATCTTCCGCATGCGTGGCCCGACTCCCCCAAAACACGTGCACAGAAAAACTAATCTCGCAATAACCGCCAATCCTGCACGCAAAAAGGGAAAGGCAGGATACATGAAGTGGATACGCCATTTGGTGAACAACACCAGCGATTCACCAACTCTAGAATAGATCTCCGGAGTCTGATCACATACCTATGCAGCCGCCCAGACGATTGTACGTTTTCCTAACGCTTGTCCTGATGATCCTGATGCTTGCAAGCTGCAGCGCATCCAGATCATCGCTCCCGTCCGCGCCAACTTCTTCTCTACCGCAACATGCTTCCCACGTGACCTCCCCAATCTCCACTCAACCAGCTACCACGAAGGCAAATCCGGCGCAAGCATTCAGACATCCGCACGTCTTTGTAATAGTCATGGAGAACCTCGGATTCCGCGCCGCTATGGCAACGCCACAGCTTTCCAACCTCGCGCACTCTTGGGCATACGCGTCGAACTACTATGCGACGGCGCACCCTTCGCTGCCAAACTACATTTCGCTTGCTGGA
>DAHVOF010000214.1 GCA_027318945.1 Actinomycetota bacterium
CATCCCAGGGCAGCTAAAACTATTACTCCGCCGTAGCTGCCATTTATATTGAAAGATTGCTGAGCGCTAGAGATGTAATATCCGATACCGCTTCCACCACCAAGCATTTCCGCCACTACCATGACCACGAGAGATACGCTGAGGGCCACTCGCAAGCCGGCAAAGATCTGGGGGCTTGCTGCAGGGAGGACTACCCTCAGAAAAAGGCTTTTTCCGCGGAGGCCGTAGGTTTTAGCCGTGTCAAGCATGGTCGGCTCAATGCTGGATGTCCCATTCGCTGTATTGATCAGTATCGGCCAAATTGCTGCAGTCACGATTGTTGCTATGACCATGTGACCGTTGATTCCGAAGATTACCACTGCGATTGGAACTAGCAAGGGCGTGGGGAGGGAGCGGAGGAAATCGAATAGCGTACCGGTCCAGCTTCTGGCAGCTTCGTTATGTCCTATGATCATGCCAACAATAATTCCGACCACTGCACTTATGAGAAAGCCGAGTATGGTGCGCCCAATGGAAGGAAGTATGTCCGCGACGAGGACGTGGCTCCCAACCAGGTGTAATGCTGCGACAATTGAAGTCGTAAAGGTCGGGAAGATCGTTTTGTTGATGAGTAGCGCTGCCAGCTGCCAAACTGCGGCAAGGAAGATGAGGCCCAGCCACCCAAGCCAAATTCGCAGGGCTACACCTCGCCCGGATCGGATAGATCTGATTCCCGCCATGCTTAATTCCTTTCCCCTTGGGATTTCCATGGCAGTACCTGATCAATAATTTTCAGATATATTGCGTTCAGCGCCCAGCCTATGAGTCCGCCAACAATGACTCCGGAAAACATGGTCGCTGTAGCATTGCCCTGCTGTGCCACTAGGACGAACTCTCCCAGGCCGCCGGTTCCGCCAACGAGTTCCACGGAAACGGTTACCACGAGAGCGAGGCTGATGGCGACCTGTATTCCACTGGCGATCATGGGTGCTGCGGCCGGAAGAATGACCAAACGGATAAGCTCCCAGCGGTTGAGACCAAGTGCGCCGGCACTCTCGAGGTATCGGTTGTCGACTTGACGCACTCCGGCCCTCGCATTGATGAAGATTGGCCAAAATGCAGCGAACGAAACTAGGCCTGCAGTCATTTTAAGTCCGAGTCCCGCTACCAGGATCGCGATTGGAATGAGCGCGAGTGAGGGTAGAGGGCGCATCATCCGCACCAGCGTCTCGGTCGCAGCATCAGCGACATGAGATCTGCCGACGAGCGTCCCAATGAGGATTCCGGCTATCGCCGCAGCAGCGATACCCAGCGCCCAAGCCTCAAGCGTTCCCAAAGTTGCTGATGAGAGCTTCCCAGCGTTTTTAATGATGGCTGTAAAGGTTGCGACCGGTGTCGGCAAAGCAGCCTCGTTCACAATATGCGTTGCGCTGGCAAGCTCCCAGAGGAGCAGTGCCACCAACACCCCGCCAACCGGTCGCAGATATCGGTGCCTGCGACGCCGGTTTCTTTGGGTTGTCTGGATCTGCTCCTCTGGTCGTGCTATGGACGTCTCTTCTGTCACACCAACACTTTCGTGGCTAAAACATTAAGAAGCGGACTCACTGGTTGGCCCCGGACCAAACCAGTTGGCTGACCGGAATGCTCGAGCTTATCCATCCAAGCTGCTGCATGAGGGACTCTTGTCCCTGGATGCTAGTGCTGTCGAGCTTGGAATTCCAAACGGGAAGCTTGAGATTCGACGCTACCGCTGCAGGAATTGAGGTGTACGTAGGTATGATTTGGCGCACCAGTGTCGGATTCGCAGCCGCGAAGTCGAGCGACTCATTCATTGCCGTAACAAAACGCTTGACGAGCCCAGGGTTGTTAGCGATCTCGCTTGTCGTGGTGAAGTAACCTGCCACCAGCAAGCCCGGCTGCATCCCCTCGAAGAGAGGTGACAGAGTCTTGCCACCGTGGGCTGCGATCGATGCGACAAAGGGCTCCACTTCAGTTACGGCCTGTATCTGCCCGGCACTTAGAGCCGACGGCATGTTTGGAAAGCCCATTGCCACCACATGGACTGACTTGGGATCGACCCCGTTTTTTATAAGGATGCTGTCGAGAGCTAGTTCGTTTTCTCCCTTGGTCGCATTGGCGGCAACGGTCTTCCCAGCGAGTTGCTTTATGCTAGTTATCCCACTGCTCGCATTAACTTGAATCGCGGACCAGGCGTCTGAGGCAGTCGATGCCGCCGAGTCGCCGGATGCCACGAACTGGAGCGGCAGTTTCTGGGCGACAGCTTGGATGAGGTTGGCTGTAGCGCCGAAGCCGAACTGGAGAGTCCCTCCGACAACCGCGCTCGCAACGGCAGCTCCACCTTGGAGTATGTGGGGCACGACAGTGAGCTTCTGCTTGCCGAAGAAGCCCTCTTTGATCCCCAAATACAAAGGAGCGACGTCGGCAATTGGAAGCACGCCGACATTGATCGTAGCTGGTGCAACCGCAGCTGAAGTTGTAGCGGTTTTTGCGGGAGCAGCAGTTGTCGAGCTGGATGCCGAACCAGATGAACTGCCGCAAGCCGCTGCCACAAGGCCCAGCGCTGCCACTAATGACGCTCCGGCAATGCTTCGACCCGCCTTGAGCTTTCTTTTCATTTAGGATATCCCCCTTAATTTCAGATTTATTTCTGCTACTGGTTTACGCTGCAACGATTTCTAGAATGCCCGCGGTGCACCGGCAGCTGCGATGCAGAGGGCGGAAGTTGGGTATTGATTACATCCACAAATTTGCCGGTGGCGGCTCCGTTCCGTAGGCGTCACGCCATGAGACCACATGAGAGCGCAGAATCCCCAGTTTTTCAATCTGAGCCTCGATGACATCGCCTGGCCGAAGGTAGTAATCGAAGGGGTTGGGCATGCTCGCGGCGACCCCCGCGATCGTTCCCGTAGTGATCAGGTCCCCAGCACTATAGATCTGTGGGGAATGATAAGCGACAAGCTGAGGAATCGATACGGACATCCTGGAGGTGTTGGACTTTTGCCTCACTCCGCCGTTCACTCGGAGCTCCATATCGAGGTCGTGGGGGTCGCCAACCTCATCGGCGGTAACTATCCACGGCCCAATTGGGCAGAAGGTGTCTATTGCCTTGGAGAAGGAGAATACGCCGGACTCCATTTCTTTTCGCTGGATATCGCGAGCTGTCACGTCGTTGAAAATCATGTAGCCAGCGATATGATCAAGCGCCTGTTCGGCCGAGAAGAACTTGCCGGCTTTGCCGATTACGATTGCCATTTCGAGCTCATAATCGAGCTCTTTTGTGAGCTGTTCCGGATACACGATCGGCTCGTCTGGACCGATTATGGCGTCTACATTCTGAAAGAATACGATTCCCTTGTTGACGGGATGGGACCAGTTCACCCTCGCCAAGTCCTCGTGATGCTCACGGAAATTGCCAGCGGTGTGGAAGAACTTTTTCGGTACTATCGGTGCCCGCAGCTTGGCCGCGGCCAATGGGACAACTTCGCCCGTTTCACGAACTTCACCACCACGCTCGAAGTACTCGCGCATACTCGAGCATTCAAACTCTACGATTGAGTCGCCCTCAAGTCTCCCCACGCGTCCCTCATCGAAGGTTACTAGTTTCATGCCTAACCCCCCAAAGCAGTTTTACTTAGTAAAAGTGACTTTCACAATTTGATAGACTATAGCTAATTTTCTAGTTGTGTCAAGCGTGTCGGAAAATTGTCTTTAGCCTGCGGCTTTTCTAACGGTCTTTGGAGGCAGCTGCGCGAAATAGGATATACAGCTCTGCCTGGCGTGGTCTGAACAGAGATGCCCAAACCTAAAGAAATAGCTTGTTACAGGTGGTATTTGCGAGTTTCCTAAACAATTACTCAGTGGCTGGAGGCTATGACGGCGAAATTTCCAGGCCCTTGTTGACAACCAAACATAATCGTGCAAAACTGAAAGTCACTTTTACGGAGTAAAACTGGGTGAGTGCAATAGGGGGGGGACGTGTCTGATGCATCGGCCTCGGCTTTCGGAGTCGGCTGGCTTGGATTGAGTGGGGCAAAGGTAATGATCGCAGGCGCTGGCGGACTCGGTGGTGAGTGTGCCAAGGCTTTTGCTGAAGCTGGCGCCCAGGTAGCGATAGCTGATCAGAACGGTGCCCGATTGGACCAGATCGCCGCCGACCTCGGAAACAAGTGTACGAGGATTATGGAGGACCTTTCTGAGCCCGACTCCGCCAGAGATGCGGTGTTGCACGCCAATCGGGCGCTCGGGGGTTTAGATGTGCTTATTCACGCGGTTGGGATCAATATTCGCAAGCCTGTCTTGGAGTTCGAGCCTCAGGAGTGGTATCGGATTCAGAAGGTAAACATGGATAGCGCATTTTGGCTTGCGCAGGCGGCCGGAAGGATTATGGTCAACCAAAAGAGCGGAAGAATAGTCATCATCTCATCGGTATCGGGTCTTCTCGCACATGCGAACCACGCGCCCTATGCGGCGACAAAGGGTGCGCTGAATCAGATGATGAGGGTCATGGCCAGAGAATGGGCGCCATTTGGCGTCACTGTAAATTCGGTGGCTCCCGGATACATAGAAACAGATCTTACTCAAGCTTATCTTGACCAGGACAACCATAGGCAGGCTCTTTCCGAGATGGTTCCCGCGGGCCGTCTTGGTACCCCCCGCGAACTTACCGGTCCGATCATGTTTCTTGCTTCACCGCAATCTTCGTTTGTCACGGGGCACGTTCTTTACGTGGATGGTGGTCGGACGCTTGTATGACCTAGAAACGTGTTTTTGAAATATGAGGCTAAATGGAACTTAGTTAAAGGGAGAATTATCGAATGACGTTATCGGATGGCACTCAGCTTGTTAGCTTCACCCAACCTGTGTATCCGCGGTTTGCCGGAAAGTGGGTTATGGTGACGGGTGCGGGCACTGGTTTTGGGGCCACGTTAGCCCAGCGTGCAGCTGCCGAGGGTGCGAATGTTATTGTCCATTACAACAGATCGGAAGCCGGGGCCAAGCGGATCGCGGAGATCGTCAGATCTTTGGGTGGTGAGGTGAAGATCGTACGTGCGGATCTGCGCAGCTGGGATGAGATCAAGGCTATGACGAATGAGGTGTGGGATTTTACTGGAGGCCTCGATGTCCTAGTGAACAATGTAGGTGACATTGCGACTGACCAGATGTCATGGCGGGACATAAAAGAAGAAGTCGTTGACCGGGTGCTGGCCGTCGATATCAAGGGAACCATGCTGATGGTGCACGAGAACGGCGAGAGAATGTTGGCGCGAGGCAAGGGCGCGATAGTGAACATCGCCTCCACAGTGGTCGTCAAGGGAAGTCCTCGTGCCCCGCAGTACGCTGCAGGGAAATACGGGATCATTGGCATTACGAAATCTTACGCCGCCGCATTCGCACCTACTGTTCGCGTCAACGCGTTCGGCCCGGGATTCATGGAGACGGAATCCACATTGACCCGGGAGGACTGGAACAATGGAAGGCGGGAGAGGGTGCTGTCGCAAACTCCCATGGGGCGAATTCCGCGACCCGAGGAGTTGGCAGCTGCGGCGCTCTGGCTCGGCACTGAGGACACGTCCCACATGACGGGAAACTTCATAATGTGCGATGGCGGATACTCCATGATTGGAGCGTGAGTTGGTCGCTTCGGAGTTTCCGAGACTAGCCAACCTATCCGGAAGAGCAACTCTTGTCTGGGCGGACGGTTATTCTGACGTGGAGCGACTTAGTTCCGGAAGATTTTCCAGTGATCCACAGCAAGTTCTTGCCGAGTGGGAACGCTTCAAGGTTTGGGCTTGGGAGGCTGAGGCGGAGCTACCTGGCCGGCCGGATTACGAACTTTTAGGGCCGCCCGCTCCCTGTCCTCGACAGGTATTTGCGATCGGTCTTAATTACAAGGATCATTTGGCGGAGGCGGGTTACGACACGAGTGGCCTGCCTCAGGTTTTCACCAAGTTTGCGAGCTGTTTGACAGGTCCTTTAGCGACCGTGGAGGTCCCGAGCCCGCGACTGGATTGGGAAGTGGAACTCGTTGTTGTTATGGGCAGGTCGGGGAGGAATATCAGAGAGAAGGAAGCCTGGCTTTACGTCGCCGGCCTGATGGTCGGCCAGGATCTGTCCGCTCGGGACGTCCAGCTGTATGGTTCCGCCCCCCAATGGAGTCTGGGCAAGTCTTTCGCAGGATTCGGGCCCACTGGACCATGGATTACGATTGCCGACGAACTCGACAACTGTGACGATCTCGAGATCGGATGTGCCCTCAACGGAGAAGTGATGCAGAGTGATCGAACTTCAAGCATGATTTGGTCGGTTTCCGAACTTGTGGCAAGGATTTCGAGTGTCTGTGAGTTGAACTCAGGGGATCTTATCTTTACGGGCACCCCGGCTGGGGTCGGAAATCGGCGAATCCCGCCACTATACATAAGCCCGGGAGATCGGCTCGTAAGCACCATTGAAGGTCTTGGCACACTTGTCAACGAATTCGCATTGCCTGGAACTCGACTGGAGACTTGAGCATTGGACGATGAGATGCGCATAGATAGATACCTTCCAGCAGGGCTGACTAGAGAGCAGAAGGCCCTTTACGACGAAATTTCTGGGGGCAGAAGATCTCAGGGGCGACAGCGCTTTCCGCTCGTTGGCGATGATGGAGCATTGGAAGGGCCGTTCAACGCTATGCTTCTTGCCCCCAAGGTAGGTTTGGCTCTCCAGGAGTTAGGCGCGGCGATCCGATATGGCACAACGCTTTCCCCGCGTGTCAGGGAGGGATCGATACTTCTAGTCGCTGCTGAGTGGGACTGTGGTTTCGAGCGCAAGGCCCATGAGCCCATTGCGGCTGACTGTGGCCTTTCTGATGAGCAGATCCGAGAGATACGTTCTGGTCGGACGCCGTCCGGTCTGGACGAGGTCGAGACGGCGGCATTGGACGTGACTCGTTACTTGATAGAGGCGAGGGATCTGAGTGGCGACGAGTTCGCAAAGTATTCCGATCTGTTGGGAGTTGAAACGATTTTCGAACTGAGCACTCTTGTCGGGTATTACTCGATTTTGGCTCTCCAGCTTCGAATATTTAGGGTGTAATGGGAGATATCAGCCGTGGGGATAGTTTTAATCGGGTGCCGAATTGGGCGAGTTTGGCATGGTCGCGAATGCTGGACCTTCGCGACCGAGAATTACGGGGTTTAGCAATACTCAGGCTGACTGCAGGTGAATGGGTTTGATCATAATTTCAGAGGTCTCAATCGAATTAATGTCGATTCATCTCTCCCTATGAAGAATGGAGTGAGGCGGGTAGTT
>DAHVOF010000225.1 GCA_027318945.1 Actinomycetota bacterium
CTTGGTTGCGCGAGAGTGCCAGGTTGTATAGCTCATCGGCAGATTTGAGATTCCCGCGCCTCCATTCGATCCCGGCGCGTCCCCAGAGTGCAACCGCTCTAGGAACTTGGCAAGGCAGTCGTTCACAAAAATGGTCGAGAAAGTCTGCGAGCTCGCTGGCCTCTTCGAGTTTTCCTGCAGCCACAAACGCTTCCATTGCGCTAGAGTGCCACGGAATCAAGCAGGGTTCAAGTATCTTCGTTTTGTTCGATGTATCTCTGAGACGCTCAGCCACATCGACAGCGCGTGCCACTTGACCGTCACTCAGTTCAATGCTGCACTCGTGGTAGAGTAGCCAAATGCGCACATACGGTATGTCCCCCATCTGTGTCAGCATGGATTCGATCTTCTGCGTCCATCGAGCCTTCTCCTCGCGAAATCCGCTCTCATGGCAAACGTGAGCCATACCAATGGCTGCAAAGGGGGCCAATCCCGGGAACAAGTCAGAGACGCCCACTGCATCTAAAAGGATCTCATAAGATTCCCTCAATTGGCCGATGCGCCAAAGGACATCGGCATGATTCATGGAGTAGGACCACTTAACCCATCCGGCACCTGAAGGCTTTGCCGCCTTGCTGATCACAGAGTAACAGGTGGCATATTCATCAAATCTCTCTAACATCTTCAGCAGGTAGACCCATACAAAGATGGGGTCCCAGGTCCATGGGGAACGCGCCAGACTGATCTCTGGATTTTCAAGCGCAGCATCCGCCAAGCTTCGAATGCCCTCCACTCCCGAGGAGTCTCCTGCAACGCATTTCACGCTCGCATCGGCTACGGCCACGGCAGTTGTCAATTCCACGTCAGTGACATCACGCTCGCTGATCATCGCAGCTGCCCTGTTGGTAAAGGAGCGAGCCGACTCCGGACCGAAATAGATCCAGTGCATAAATGCCCCATCGAGGGCGATATCGATGGCAAGGGCAGGATCAAATCCAAGAGCCAAATCAGAAGCGTTCTTGGATAGAACCTCAGCTCCGTCCAGATTAGCTAGGGCAAACATGACCTGCGAATGAAGCCGTAGAGCCGCCGTCCGCATGAAGCTATCAGGAGTCTCCAACTCGAGAAAATGACGGATTGTATCTTCAGCTTTGTCCATCATTCCTGCGGCAAAAGCAGCTCCGGCCAGCTCGAGCAACACAGTTGGTTCAACAATGTCACCCCGAAGGTTCACAGCACCGGAAAAATACTCGGTTGCCACTGCGGCAGCGCCGTTTGCCAGTGCGTCTCGAGCGGCTTCCACGCAAGCATCGACCGCTGATCCATCATCTCTGAGTTCTGCTGCCAACGCATGGGTAGCCGCGAGGGCGGGT
Source organism: Actinomycetota bacterium (assembly GCA_027318945.1). Taxonomy (GTDB): domain Bacteria; phylum Actinomycetota; class Acidimicrobiia; order Acidimicrobiales; family Acidimicrobiaceae; genus SCQM01. Next base: position 1,353 of record DAHVOF010000225.1, read on the forward strand.
GACATTCCTCTCTGTCTCATCATATGGAATGCTCTGGCGTGCATGCCACGGCGAACCGGAAGTGCCATATCCTCATACAACGCCTGGCACAGCAACGGATGGACAAACTCGGCATCACCCCCTGGGACTCCTCGCATGAGGCCAGCATCACACAAGGCTTCGAGCAACTCGTAAGTTGTGCCGTCATCAGTTCCCAGCAGAAGATCGACTTGAGGGGGGTGAAAGCGCGTTCCGAGAACACTGGCTCCTCTCGCCCAACGAAGAGCACGGGAGCTGACTCCCGCAAAGCGCGGGAGGAATACCCGATCACTCAATGGTTTCGAACCAGCGAGGAGGGCTTCGCCGCGCTCCCACCCGTCCGCCACTTCCGCAAGAAGCAAGGGATTCCCAGCGCAGCTTCCATAGGCTAAGTTGAAAACCTCCTCCGGAAGGTCATGACCGACTTTATCGAGCAATAGGGTGCGGGTGGCCTGCTCGGAGAGCGGCTGCAGACGTTCAAGAAGTGCAAAGCCGTCCGCCTCGAGCAGGCGGGCCAGCTCGAGGGGCCGGGAAGGCCATCCGCGTGTGGCAGCAAGAACGAAAATCGGCAAATTACCAAGTCGCCTGCACAACGCAGCCAGAAGGGCAACCGAATCGGGATCTGACCACTGAAGATCATCGACGGCTAGCAGCAACGGCGCCCCTCTCGCGCCCCTCAGCCAGTCAACCAATTCGACATAGCGAGCAGCCAGCGTGTCCCAAGAAGACGCCTGCGGATTTACGTCTCGCAGCTCTGCCCTGAAACCAGCAAATAACCTGTCCATCATTACATACGGAATGAGCGAATCCACTTCAGAACAGGTTGCGCTACCAACAAGAAAGCCCAGGTCTCGGGCTAGTGAACAAGCCTTGTTGATTAAGGTAGTCTTTCCGAGACCTGCGTCACCAACGAGAAACAGTGACGTGCTCTCACCGGCAAGGGCAAGGCTAAGCGAATTCTTTATTGCAGTTACCGTGTGTTCACGTTCGTAAAGAACTTCATTGGGTAACACTTGCACCACGTTCCGCTTAAACGAACTCAACCAGTCTCACAGGCCCCAGCAGTCTAGTAGTCACACATCGTCTGAATTGCCGCAACACTCTGTAACCAGGCTTATCGACAAATCGTACAGTACAAAACACGGCCATGAATTGCTAATTTAAATTGATGAGAAGGTGATCTACACTTCTGCAAGATGCACTGAATTCAGCACGCTAGGCGAAACCATGAAAAGGGAACGATGCCGATGTCGCGTTTTTCTGTCCAGCCAATTCTCTTCGCGCCTGCAAACAGATTCCGCTTTACTCTGCATGGCTATGTCTAATAAACTATAATGTGGCTATGACCTGCGATGCTATCCGAGGCTGACTGTTTGGCACCACGGAAAGAGGTCATTATGATCTTCGCGTGAAGTCCAAGGACACCTCCGATGTCATCTGGACCTTTCGATCGTATGATCAAGACCAGACGTTTTTCCTTCCATCATCTTGGGATCATGGGCATGAGCTGGTTCACATCGCTAACTGCCTGGGTGAATTCAGCTGTGATGATTGCATGGGAGGCTTCATCTACTATCGTCCGGCCGTTATAGAGACGTTACGCATTTAGGCCTATCGTGCACAAATCCACATAACGACCATAAGCGCGCAGAGCCCATTTTCATCTAACTTGTCCCCGCACAATCAGTTCTCATCTTGGAATGCTTCATAGCGGCGTGAGGAGAATTTTCCCACTTGAGTTCTTGCAAGCAAGGAAGCGGTCCTGGCTATAGACCCCAATTCGGCCAAGGGCGATACGGGCACGATCATTTGCCATCGCTTAGGCTATTGGCACGAATTTACACCCACAGGCAGAACAAGTATAGGTAGCTTCGGAAAGTGGGAGGGTGTGCTTGGCTCTTGCACTCGCAACGGCCCATTTTCGTATATCTGGGATCTACCAATCGGAGATCCCAAGGTCATGTTTTACAGCCATCCAGATAAGGTCCCGCTTTTGCTTGGCCAATGGCTTTGTCAGCTGCTTTTCTGGCCATAGTGGAGACTCAACCGCGAGTGGGGGGAGATGCTGGTAAACCCTTTTGTCGTTATGATAAGGCAAGTTGTGTCACCTTTGAGCGCAGTGGCCCGATGACTGGCAGGGCAATACTCCTGGGGTCAGCTTCAAATCGCATGTTGCCTGTGGCAAAGCGGATCCGGTTTCGATCAAAGCTGCAGGAGGTCTTCTCTTCGCCTGAATGGGTCTTGAAAGCTGCTATCTCAAAGTGACAGGTGGGTACATCAAAAGGCGAAGGCAAGTTGTTCTGAACGTGCTGCTCCTACGGCACGACGCTTCCTTCGCCGTAGGAGGGCCTCCGCGAGCCTTCGTACTGTGCGGACACGACGTAGGGTAGGGAGCTTGCACTGTCTCCGAAATGGGCTCTGTTCAAGATCCTCGGTACAGACGTTCAAGGTCTACAATCTCGACATCAAACCTTGCCTGAGCCTCCTCAGACAGTCGCTCGTCGGCATCGGGGCCAAAGAGCAGCAACCTGGCTTCGGTGGCAGCCAATCCAAAGGCGGCCCTATACCTCTCGAGCGTACGCAAATGGCTCACGGTGAGCCTTTCTCCCGCCTTGGCTTCACCGATCGCGAAGATCTTGCGTTTCGCCGGGGTTTCATTGTGGCCTGCGATCAGAACGTCTATCTGATGGTCGGTGCCGTCGATGTTGACGTACGAGGGGCCTACGTGATCGCGTATTGGAAGGGTTGTGTCGCTCCCAAAGCTAGTCACCCACGTCCTAACCACTTCCTCAAAGACCGGGCCGCGAACCTGGGAATCAAAGACCTGCTTAAGTCGAGACATCCACAGTTGCGAAGGATCGCGACCTCTTAGCGCGGGACCGTGTGGTTCGAGGATTGCGTAGTGAAACTGAAGGAACGGGTCGCTTAGAGCGTAAAGAGGCCTCTTTTCGCGAATCGGATCTTTGTGCCGCACAACGAATCCAGCCTCAATGAGTCTTCGCAGAAGGGGATCGATGTTTGAAACCGGGCGGCCCATTTTCTTCGAGATGGCACCTGCTGTGACCGATCCATTAGCAATCGCGCCAAGGAGACTGTTATAGAGAAGAGCACTCCTCCCGGCTAGGTACGGGTCCTCTGCCAGCAGCGTTGTGGCTTCGTAGTGCAAAGTTGCGGCTGGACTGAGTACTCGATCTGTGAGCCAACGATCGAAATCGGAGGAAGTAGTTGGGAGGTCGAAGTTGACCATATCAGTGGCGTATCCAACCACTCCGCCTATAACGGAGAAAACACGCATTGCGGTGTCTAATTCAAGTCCCAGAGGCAATCTCTGGTATGCCGTTCGGTAGTCATCTGGCTGCATGACGAGTTCGAGGCTAGCCCGTCCTCGCAGTGGCGCTTGACCTGAGGTAAGGGATCGCATTAATGACATCGCCGATCCGCAAAGGATCAAGCGGGTACGATTTGTGGAATCGCGTTGTGCCCCGGGTCCGAAAGCTGCGGCTATTGCTGACTCTATTGAAGGTTCGGCTTCGGTGATGTAGCCAAACTCGTCGAGAACCGCTGGGACTCGACGGCCTCTCCCGATGTCGAGGATCGAGCGGATACCTTCCTCCCAGTTTGCCAAGGCAAGGCGTCCTACGCCGAGGTACCTTCCCAAGGCATCACCGAGCCGCTCAAGCTGGGTAGGTGTTGAAACTTTGATTGCTTCAAAGTAGAAGCCGTGTCGCTTTTCGACCTCCCGAACAAGCATTGTGGACTTGCCAATTCGCCGGCGTCCGTAGACGAGACCAAGTAGCGATCGCTGTGCCGGTGAGTCGAGAAAATCATTTACCGCAGCCTGTTCAAAATCACGCATATGGATCCTCAATTACTATTGCAAGCAATAGTTTATCTTGAAATAGTTAATTGTTGTGTAGTTAGATCCCAATGATATTTCGATTTGTAAACATAAATCCTGTTCCTCAGAGGCGCGCTCCAGGTTTTATCATGGCCCAGTCATTTTGGTAACGCCGCAACTATGAGTGTGCAGTCACTGGCCTCATTTCAGCGAGTATCGCAGCGAATCCTAGGCTGATCAAGAAGAAAACAAGAACACTCTTAAATCTGCGGTTTCTCACACCTCTGGCTCCACGGTAAATCCTGGGAGATTGAGGGCCCGTTGCAGTCAAGTCCAAAGGGAGTAAATTGGCAACGCAAAGATCCGGTCGCCCAATATAAAAGGTCGGGGACCTGTATGGATGACTGCACCGGCAACGAACCTGGGTCCGATCATATCCCGCAGCCAAGCGAGGTGCCTACTGTCGTCATTCGAAAGCGCTGAAGACGCTTTGATCTCAACGGCCAGGATGTTGCCGTCTGCCAGTTCTATGACCAGGTTAATTTCTCTTCGATGACCGAAACATAATGATGTATAGCAGCCAGGGTGTTTGCTTCCCAGAATCCGTCAAAAAGTGACGTCGCGTTTCATTTGCGTCGGCGTTTCGAACCCAAAATTCTGGTACACGAATTCCTAGGTGGCGCTGATTCGACATTTTCAAACGGATTTGCACATTCGTACGTGATCGTGTGAACAGTTCTTGTTGGCTTGGGATTTGAAGCACAAAGGATCTTCTCAGAGTTTGCATGGCTGGCCCAAATACACTGATTGCTTGCCGCTAGGACTTTTACTTCGAATACTCGGCCAAAAAGTGCAGCCGTCGCACATTTTCAATCTTTTCCAAGTGCTGCAGTTTTCATGTCTAGGCGGGATTTCTCGTCACGCTCGGATCGCATGCGGCAACGAATGGGGTATCCTCGGTAGCCGTCTTCTGGCAGCAAGTGCCGTCCCCGTGGGAACGGCACTTGTGTCAGTGGTTTTGGAGGATTCTTGGGAAACTTCCAGCCGCGCTCCTGATTGACGGCTTGGTGGTATCTGCAGGACAATCTGGAGAAGCAGGAGCGAAGAGTCACCGTTGCTCATCTCGCAAGTCATGCGTACCCGATCTTTCGTTTGAGTTTCGAGTTCGACGCCACTGGGGCAACCTGTTGGAGGCGGTTTAGGGCTACGGTCGTCTCCTTTGTGCGGTTAGCCCTCGCCAGTGCACGCTCGAGCAGCTGCCGCTGTTCTCTCGGTGTCTTGTCCAGTAGCGCTTCCAGTAGATCTGGTGCAAGCTCGACAGCGTAGTACTCGGCCTGTAGCTTCTCGCACAGCTTCATTAGAATCGCTGCTTTGGTCTCTTGGTCCTGATCTGGAATCTCAAATACTTCGAAGCGACTCAGCAGTGTCTTTGGAATTCTGCTCAGATCATTCGAGGTGGCAACCCAGATGACGGAGCTGGCATCAATAGGAAGTCCAACAGAGGCATCTGCGAACGTCTTAGCCGAAACGGGCTCTAGGAGAGAGTGGAGCGGGGAAAGCGTGTCCCCATGAATGAGGGAAGCTCCAGCCTTGTCGATCTCGTCGAGGATAAAAAGCGGATTAGCTAGTGGGTCGCCAAAGATCACAGACGAAGCGGTAGATGTTCGATGGATGACGCCGGAAGAAGTGACCGAACATATGGTGGAAGCATTTGCAGTCCGACCACTAGATGCACTGACAATTGGGCCAGTTCCCATCCGACATCACAATGGCGTGAACCTTCTGTGATCCAATACAATCGGGAACTGACGTCTAAGGCGATGGAGAATCCCAGAAAAAGCTGTCGCTCATGACTGAAGCTAATTACGAATGCTCATCCAGCATTGCGCCGAGAGTCTTGGAGGCCCGGTCGTCGGCATGGTTTATGAGATGGGCGTATATGTCGAGGGTGGTTGAGCTCTGCGCATGACCGAGTCGAGCGCTAACTGTTTTGATATCTATTCCGCTCGCAATGAGAAGCGATGCGGATGCGTGACGCAAATCATGTAACCGCAACCACCAGACGAAAAAAGCCTTGCGTACCAAGTATCGATATCTTTAACTCGTATGTGTCGTAAAGGTGTGGATCCCCAGCGAGAGAGAATCTTGCGATCTATTATTAGGCGATAATTGTGTGAAACCGGGGGTGACAAGGTCGGTAATCGCAACCGATACCATGCCTCAACCAGTTCACCGACGGACCCAGATTTGGGTGCGATTGCGCCCTCATCAATTTGACGCAAGAGCTTAGTAAGCTCGACCTCTGCATCGCGTCGAGTTCCCCGCACTGTGCGAGTTAGATAGCCACGCTTGCCCATTTCTGAGTCAATTCCTACAAAAATGCGAATCTCGAATGAAGCTTTGCCCCGCTGCCGAATTGAACCGCGGTGCTTGCGATTGCGCGAAGTGGAAGAGCGCTTTTCTGGGCTACTTGCTGTCGACGCATGGTTGGCACTCATTCCTAAAGTGTGAATCCAATTCTACAGGTGATGGGCAATTTGATGGGCAATTACAATAGTGCGAATCGGATCAGTAAGTGAAAGTAGTTGTGAACTGCTAATATACGGTGCCCCCGGCAGGATTCGAACCTGCGCACACGGTTTAGGAAACCGATGCTCTATCCCCTGAGCTACGGGGGCAATCTGTTCTTCAATATGTAGTCGATAGCGTAATTTCAAGGTCGGATTCACAAGATTTGTTTTGAGCTGATCCCGAAAACTCGACTCAAGACAGCATAAAGCAAAAGTCTGTCGTTTCGAGACAACGGCTTTAGCTTTTTGTGGCGTAGCCGTCAGATTCCCACGGTAGCTATATTTGTCCTATTATTGGCGCAACAGAAATCTTGAACTCAATCCTGAAGGGAAGTCGTTCACGCATGGAAATCGACATGAACACCCTCGAAGAGAATCTCCGACTTTGGCTCCGTGAGGATATCGGCCATGGCGACGTTAGCACCCTCCTGACGGTGCCGCCCGGGACTATGGGCAAAGGGCGCTTTCTTATGAAGGAAGACGGTGTCATCTGCGGACTGGGCGTGGTTGCGAAGACGTTTAACATTGTGGACGAGAAGATCGAGGTAAAGTCGCTTATCCAAGAAGGGGAGGCCGTCAAGAAGGGGGACGTGATTGCCGAGGTTTCCGGAGATTTGGGAAAGATTATGGGAGGTGAAAGGCTTGCATTGAACCTTTTGCAAAGACTTTCGGGGATCTCCACCCGTACGAGGGCATTTGTGAATGAAGCCAAAGGCTATAAGGCCAAGATCCTCGACACCAGAAAAACTACGCCGGGATTGCGCTTTTTGGAAAAGTATGCAGTTACAGTTGGTGGCGGACAGAATCACCGATTCGGACTTTATGACGGCATACTGATCAAAGATAACCACATTAAGGCGGCGGGCGGGATAAGCAAGGCGCTTGAGTTGCTTGCGCGCACTTCACCCCATTACCTAGCTGTTCAGGTAGAGGTGGAGACTTTGGACGAATTGAGGGAGGCCTTGGGATTTAACGTTCCTGCGATTCTTCTCGACAACATGTCCACAGAGACGATGGCCGAGGCTGTAAGGATCGCTGACGGTCGCGCAAAGCTTGAGGCCAGTGGAAACATGACAATTGAGAGGGTCAAAGAGGTAGCGGCTACTGGGGTCGACTACATCTCAGCCGGGTCGCTGACCCATTCCGTGAAAGCGCTGGATATTTCTCTAAAGGTATTTTGATTTCGCGATACGGCCCTTTGACCCATCCTTTAATTTCTCGTTGAAGGCAGGACGCCCCGTGCAGATGTCGAATTCAGTTTCAAGGATCCCGCGGCTATGCGCTTTTTCCATCGAGCCTAAAAGCCTGGATGTGCTAGATCGGGTTTTCCTCTGAGCCGTCAGAGAGGATTTGATTGATCTCAGTCTCTGCATTTGCAATTCGGGCGCGGCAGAAATCTATCAGTAACTTCGCTCGACTGACTTCTTTGGCCAATTGGTCAATATCTTGCTCGTTAGAAAGCCTGTCTACGAGCTCTTTTAGTTCAGTGAGAGCATCGACGTAGCTGAGCTCGTTGATATCGATGTCAGGCATCAGGATCTCTCCCTCCGGTTTCCTCATTGCGGACTTTATCAACCGTAGCGTCAAAGCTACTGCGCCCGATCATTCCCTTTAGCCGTTGACCAACACTGATCGCTTCGACACTCTTGATCAGAGTTCCTGAATCTGTAGCGAGCAACGAAAAGCCTCGCTTTGCCATCTCCTCCGGATCACTTGCCCGTGTGGAACTTTCGAGAATTTCAAGGAGGTGGGCGTGCTCCAGAAGAATGAACTGAGACGAACTTTTCGGCAGGTGCGCGATGAGGTCCACCTGCCTGGCCTGCTCCGAAGCCACACTTTGCGCAGTGACTAAAATACGATGTGCGACTGTTGATAGCTGAGTCGCAGCCGAACTGGTCGACACTACGGCTGCAGTTCTCAGCCGTTCACTCTGTTGGCTGATTCTTGTTGTGTGGTAATGGATTAGTTCTAGAGGTTTCCTCACCGCCTGGTGCCCACTTTCGGTGAGCTGCAGGCGTGCAACTTCCAATACCGTGCGACCGATGCTGTGAACTCGACGGCCGATGATGCTCAGCTCGTCGAGAAATTCCTGTACTCTCGCAACCAACGCACGCGCGACACTCTGCGGTACGTCGAGGAAACGGTTTGCAACTTCTTCCACGAGCGTTGTGTCGGTGGAGTGACCAACACCCACCCACACGGGTAACGAACTTGCGGCAACGGCAGTCACAACTTCTTCAGTGTCGAAAACTGACAGGTCGGACATGGAGCCGCCGCCTCTGACTAGGCAGATCAGATCGACTTCCGAATCTTGAAATAGGCTAATTGATCGTGAGATCTGGGCTGGAGCCGCCTCACCCGCCGTAGAAGCAGGTCGATATGTGACCTTGAAGGCGAATCCACTTCGCGCGAGTTCACCGATGAAGTCGCTTTCAGCGGCGCTTCCCAACGCTGTGACAAGGCCTACTTTGAGCGGAACGAGTGGCGGTTCAAGCTTACGATTATGGTCCCAGATTCCGAGCTTACGCAATTTTGCGCGGATCTTCTCTTTTTCCTGAAGGTTTGCGATTTGCGATAGCGCGATATCGATCTCTTCTATCTGAAATGACAGGCGCCCGCCTTTGGGCCAGAAGTTGGGCTTCACTCGCGCGACCAGGCTAAGCCCGTTACGTATTCCAGCGAGAGGCGTTGCGTTAAGCTGAGCCACTAGCAGAGAAGCTCTGGCTTTCCAAATAACGCAACTAACAGTTGCCACCGGTGCCGCAGAGCCAAGTTCGCTGTACTCTTGCAGATCTAGGTAGTGGTGCCCAGAGCTGTGCGCGGAGTAGGACGCTACAACGCCCTTGACCCAAAGTCCTTCGGACCCAAAGCTGGCACCCAAGGCAGATTTGACGAACTCTCCGAGCTCCGAGATAGAAAGTACCGTGTTTTCGATAGGTTCTTGAAACAATATCGCGCCTAACGTGGTGAGATTTCGGTCAAATCTCGAGAAATAGTTGTGTCCTCTGGAGCGTCGGAGGTACTCGGCAGCCAGCGGGCATCTTCAACAGTTTACCGGTTCGCCGCGAGCCGTGAAGATCGACATTTTATTACCCACCAGAGGTCTTTTGCCGTGGCATTGTCCTATCATTCGTTGCTAGTGGAGCTGGAGCCAGTCTTTGCGGGGTCCTGGGAATACCATTTTCTCCAGATTGCTTTGTGCACAGGAATGATCTCAGGGATGTTTCTTAGTCCCGGTATGAAAGGAATGAGCAGGAGCAGGATAGTTGCCACACCTGTCAAATAAACGGCAATCAAGTCGACATTCGCTGAATTGCGAAAGCCGGGCATCTGGTACCAAAGGGTGTAAAGCCACAACCATGGCTGGCCCGGATAGTTGCCGGTCTCGTTCATGACGCCCCACTGCGATCCTGTGAGGTGCTGAGCCTTGGCGAGCGACGCGAAATACTGTCCGTCTTCTAAGAACAAGAGTGGCTTCGTGAAGTTCGTGCCGTAGAAAGGCTGTTGAGCAAGCAGGTCGGCGTCAAGCGCACCCGACCGGGCCAGGGAGAATTCTGCCGAGATAAGCTCTGGAACGGGACCGTCGTTTGCTGAGGGAACTGAAGGCTGCCCCCCGATAAAGGTTACCTTGTCCAGGGCTTTAAGATACGCCTTGTTCCATGCTTTTTGGGTTGCTTTAGATGTCTGCTCGTAGGCGCCAATCGCAAAGGCAAGCGATGCATTCGTCGCGGCAAGCTTCATTAGAGGGGAAAGCACAAATACTTGGGCCGTATTGATTGGTTCATGCACTCCCGCCAGGGTTTGAGGTGAGAAGAGCAGGCTTTGAACATTGTTGGTGCCGGAGTTGTAAGGAGGGCCGTATTGCGCAGTTTCGCTCGTGCCGCCGAGTTCCGAAGCCGCAGTTGCCATGAAGTCGGCCGGAGCCACCTTTGCCCAGGTGGCAATAGTTGCGGGGGGCTCGTTGGGGGAAGAGAGCACTCCTGCGAGGACTACTACGAGGACAATTACGATTACAGAAGCGATGGACGCCTCTTTCACAATGTCGTATCTTCGGCTGGGCCCGTTCCAGTCGCTGCCATCGGAAGCGGCAAGCCTCATGCGCGATTCCCTGCCTTTCGCCCTTTCCTGTGGGAGTGGATGTGAGACGCCGCGAATTCTCACTAGAAGGACGTGGACACCCACTATGAAAATTAAGACCAAGGGAAGTAGAACAACGTGCCACAAAAGCATCTGACCGAAGTTGAGAAGGTTGAAAAATGAACCCAGCCCCGTGGCATTTATCGCGTCTTTGCCGTTGGTGGAGATCCACTGGGAGTCAAAGTTCTGCTGCGACAGGTAACCGGTGAAGCATTCAACCACGGATGCGCCGAACGCAACTACTCCGGTTATCCACGTCAGCGCTCTTCGGCCGCGCCATGCCGCCATCCAAAACTTTCCCCACAGGTGTATTACGATGAACGCCATGAAGAGTTCCACGCTCCACAGGTGAAGACTGTTAAAGAAGTGACCCACTGGGTTGGTGTGCCACCAGTCCGTACCGCCAAGAGCTATTAGAAGGCCCGAAACTATGGCCACTCCAAGCGCAACGAGGCTTGCTACTCCAAAAATATAGATCCAAGAGGAAACGTAAGCCGGTTGGCGATCTGGGAGCAATTTTGACGGCGGCAGAAGCTTGAGCCCTTTTTGTCGTATGGTTGCAGTCCACATTCCTGCAGATTCGGTGTCGTTATCGGTCAGACTAGGACTTGGTTGAGACGATGTCTGGGTTTCAGGGTATTTCCAGGCTTCTTTAGAGCCGGGGAAAGGTACGTAAAGCGCCACTATAAAGATGATCGCCATAAGAATAATCATTACTAGGTTGGCAACGGAAACAGAGAGAATCGACCATTTGAGGTAATGGCCGG
>DAHVOF010000235.1 GCA_027318945.1 Actinomycetota bacterium
ATTGGTGGTTAACCTTTACGTTCACGTAAACTTAACTAAGCCGAAATGAATTTGCATACATATTCGTTCCAGGAGGCTTGTAGATGGCGAGCGAGGTCATGACCCAGCAGGCTGCAGGTGCGGTGAAAACGAAAAGGCACCAGCTCGACTACAAATGGATTGCACTTTCGAACACTACGCTTGCCGTGCTGTTGGCGACTATAAACACTTCGATAATGTTGATTGCATTACCCGATATCTTTCGTGGGCTGAAGATGAATCCGCTTGTCCCGAGCAACGCCGGTTACTTGCTCTGGCTGATCATGGGTTTCATGGTCGTTACGGCCGTACTGGTTGTGAGTTTCGGGAGAATTGGTGACATATTTGGACGGGTCAAGGTCTTCAACTTAGGCTTCGTAATCTTCTCTTTCTTTTCGATCCTTCTCTCGGTGACCTGGATGAAGGGTACATCGGGAGCCCTCTGGCTCATCAGCATGAGGATACTGCAGGGGATTGGTGGGGCCTTCCTGTTTGCAAACTCCTCAGCAATTTTGACCGATGCATTTCCGAAGAATGAACGGGGTCTAGCCCTTGGAATCAATAATGTTGCAGCAATTGCAGGTTCTTTTATAGGACTCGTGCTCGGTGGATTGCTGGGTCCTGTCGACTGGCACCTAGTCTTCGTGGTTTCCGTGCCATTTGGCGTGGCAGGAACAATCTGGTCCTACCTAAAGCTTGAGGAGCACGGGATGCGTACCCCTTCGCGGATCGACTGGTGGGGTAATCTCACCTTTGCGGTCGGATTGATAGCAGTACTCGTGGGAATCACTTACGGTATAATGCCATACGGCCACAGCAATATGGGCTGGTCCAACCCCTCGGTTGTTGCGTTGCTATCCTTTGGCATTGCAATCCTCATAGTTTTTGCCGTGATCGAAACAAAGGTGGAGCAGCCAATGTTCCGGCTTTCGCTATTCAGGATAAGGGCGTTCGCCGCGGGAAACGTGGCTAGTCTTCTTGCCTCCCTGGGGCGTGGCGGACTGATGTTCATCCTTATTATCTGGCTTCAGGGAATCTGGCTACCTCTTCATGGCTACTCCTTTGAGAGCACACCTCTGTGGGCCGGCCTTTACATGGTGCCCTTGACTGTGGGCTTTCTGATCGCGGGCCCTTTGTCGGGAATTCTCTCGGACCGATATGGGGCGAGACCTTTTGCGACAGGAGGGATGGCTGCGGCGGCGATAAGCTTCATACTCTTTACATTCCTTCCGATCAACTTTTCATATATCTGGTTTGCGCTGCTGCTTTTGCTCAATGGAGTCGCAATGGGCATGTTCGCTTCGCCCAATCGAGCTGGAATCATGAACAGCCTTCCGCCGGACCAAAGGGGGTCAGGTGCTGGCATGGTCTCCACATTTCAGAACTCCGCCATGGTGTTATCGATTGGTGTGTTCTTCACTCTGATTATCACGGGACTCTCGGCTAGTTTGCCGAGTGCCTTGTACGCGGGACTGACAAGTCAGGGAGTTCCCGCTGCCTCAGCGAACGCCGTCTCGCATCTTCCGCCAACTGCAACCTTGTTTTCAGCGTTGCTGGGATACAATCCGATGAAGTCCCTTTTGGGGCCGACGCTCGCACATCTTCCAGCCGCCAAGGCAGGATACCTCACAGGCCGTGAGTTCTTTCCACAGTTGATCGCTTCGTCTTTTCGTAAAGGGCTTGATGCAGCGTTCTACTTTGCATTCATTGCTACAGTGGTAGCAGCTATCGCTTCCGCTCTCCGGGGCGGGAGGTATCATCACGGCGATGGGGTAGAGCAGGAGCCAGCGGAGAAGGCGCTTTCTGAGCATGAGCTTGCTGAGGAGCCGCAGCTTTTGAGAAAGGCTGAGTAATCACTCCCCATTTGTTCAGGGTTTTAGCCCTGGAATGTGTGAAGGTTGAGCTTGGGGTTGGCTGAGCTTGATGAAAGGGACGAGAGTTGGTTGCCGAGATGAGTACGTCCAATGCCGAGCCGCAGCTTGTTCGAATCGGCGCTGTTGCGGAGCAGATCGGGATATCTGAGCGTACCCTGCGCTACTACGAAGAGTACGGGCTTGTTGCACCTAGCGCGTACTCGCGAGGTGGTGCGCGACTCTACGACGAAAAGGCGATCGGTCGTGTTAGCCGGATTCGAACGCTCCAGTCTTTGATGGGCTTCAACCTGGAGGAGATCAAAGACGTTCTGAAAGCAGAGGACAATCTTGAGAGCATTCGATCGGCCTATAGGAGAGCATCGAGGCCAAAGAAGGAGCTTTTGGAAGCTGCTGTGAGCATTCTGGAGGATCTCCGTGCCAAGGTCGCCGAGAAGCAAAACCGCCTTCAGGAGTTTCAGGATGATTTGCAGGCGAAGCTGGACAAGATTCAAGTGCTAATGGACGATAGGTCTGGAGAATGAATCGGTCGCAGCCTTCGCTGGCTGAACAGATTGAAGCTGGCTAGCGTGGTCTCAGCGCCGCAGCGCTATCGTTGTGGTACGGCATCTTTTGTGAAGTTCTTCGCGTCTCTTGGTGGTTAGGAACCGCTTGGACCTGGAGTTGTTTAAATTGTGAGGGGGGTTTGATGAGTTGGCTCGACGTGAATGCAGTGAGCATTCATTTCCGCATAGATGGTAACGCCAACGGTCCACTTATTGTCTTGTTTCACGAAATTGGTGGAACGCTCGAGAGCTTCAACGCAGTCGTTCCATCGCTTCTATCTCGCTATAGGGTTCTGTCATTTGATCAGAGAGGTTCCGGACTTTCTGAAAAGGTGCGAAGCTCTTTCGGTGTTGATGACCTCGTCGAAGACATCAATCAACTGATAGAGAGGACGGTCGGCTTAGACAGGGTCTGCCACATGGTGACCGTCGCCGCTGCCGGTCTTCAGGCTCTTCGATTTTACGAGAGATTTCAGGATCGCGTCGGCTCGATAACCCTGTGTAATCCGGCCCTCGGCGTCGACCCGTCAAGGGCGTCAGCACTGCTTGAAAGGGCTGATTTCGCCGAGAAGCACGGGATCAGAGCCGCTTTGGAGACCACGCTTGACAAGTCATATCAGCCGGAGCTGCGGGACGAAAAGGTTTTTCCAGAGGTGAGGGGTCGCTATCTTGCGAATGATCCGTGGGGATTTGCAGAGTCGAATCGCGTTCTTGCAAGGACTGACTTGCGCTACCTTCTTCCAACAATTCACTGCCCTGTGATGGTGGTAGCC
>DAHVOF010000238.1 GCA_027318945.1 Actinomycetota bacterium
TTCAAAATCTGCATCGCTCAACGCGTGCAATCCCGCCGGCACCCGCACTTCTCGGTTTCCCGGGACGAGAATTAGCACGATATCACCATTCGAATCCTTGAAAGCCAGCGACTTCAAAAGGCTCGCCTCGTCCATCTCCACGCCTTCGGATTTGAAGAATCCCGTTACATCCTTCACGGAGCTAGCTCCTGCGGTTTCATGAGTCTTCATATCCGGAACAAGGCGCGCCTCCGGTTCGGCAGAGGCAGGCCCTCTCTTGGCGGCCTCGGTATTCGCAGCGTATCCGCAGTTGGCGCACCTTGCGAAATGGTCTTCCCCAATTGAGGAGGGGACCATGAACTCATGATTCACGTCCCCACCAATCGATCCTGAATCAGCCTCCACTGGAACATATTGAAGGCCAAGCCGATCAAATATCTTAAGGTAGGCCTCATATACGACATCGTAAGAGCTCTTCATCCCATCGGCGGAAACATCGAAGGAGTAGGCGTCGGCCATCATAAATTCTCTGGTCCGCATGAGACCAAAACGTGGCCTCGCTTCATCGCGGAATTTGGTTTGAATTTGATAGACAGTCACTGGAAGATCGCGGTAGGACTCGAGATCGGGTGTAATTGCAGCGATCACCGCTTCCTCATGGGTGGGTCCGAGCACAAAACTACCGCCCTTGGCGTCCACGACCATTAGAACGTCGGCCATGACATCGCGTCTTCCCGTCTGCTCCCAGAGCTCAATCGGATGCAACGCCGGCAAAAGCAGCTCCTGCGCCCCAGCGGCATCCAGCTCCTCACGCACGATCTGATTCAGCTTCGCAAGAACCCTCAACCCGAGAGGAAGGAAGGAGTATACCCCCGAAGCCATCCTCCTGATATACCCCGCTCTTACCATCAGCTGATGGGAGATCGCCTCGGCATCGGCGGGAGCCTCCCTTTGTGTCTTGAAAACCAACTTTGTCATGCGCATGCGTAAAGGCTATTTGCTCTGACGCCCGACCTTACTGGGAATCGAACAAATAGCGCGGATCAGCATTCACTTCGGCCTCAGCCTTCTTCAGCCCCAAGCATTTTCCGTATTAGGTTCACGCGAGTTTCGGAGTCGTTTGCGTCGGAACCCCTCAACTCCAAAAGCTCTGCCCTGTCAAGTTCCGCCTCGCGAGCAGCATTCTCATCGGCAGCGGCCAGTCGAGCTTCAACGCCCTGTTCGACTAGATTTTTAGCCTCTCGAATCAACTCTTCGACCATGGATGCCTCAGGTACCACTCTTACGATCTTGCCCTTGATAAAAAGGTGACCCTTCCTCTTCCCTGCCGCAATACCAAGGTCCGCTTCCCGAGCCTCTCCAGGTCCGTTGACAACGCATCCCATCACTGCCACCTGGATTGGGAGATTCATAATCTCCATGGCATCTTGTACCTGCTTAGCGACCGAAATGACATCTATCTCCGTGCGTCCGCAGCTAGGACAAGCAATGAGATCCAGTCCCCTTCTTTCCCTGAGACCGAACGCTTCAAGAAGCTGGCGTCCCGCTTTCGCTTCCTCGACAGGATCTGCCGTCAGCGAATAGCGTATGGTATCCCCGATGCCTTCCGCCAGCAGTGTTCCAATGCCAGCGCTACTCTTTATAAGACCCGTCGGGGGAGGACCGGCTTCGGTAACTCCCAAATGGAGGGGCACATCTGTAACCTCGGCGAGCATCCGGTACGATTCGATCATCAATGGCACCGAAGATGCCTTGACAGAGATCTTAACGTCATCGAATCCGACCTCATGAAAAAGCGAAAGTTCATACAAGGCCGATTCGACCAAAGCCTCCGGCACTGCACCGCCATACTTTTTATACAGATCTGGATGTAGAGATCCAGCGTTCACACCGATGCGAATCGGCACTCCCCTGTCGCGCGCTTCGGATGCAACGAGTTTGATCTCCTCCGGCTTGCGAAGATTTCCTGGATTTAGCCTAAGACAGGCCACCCCCGCTTCGAGGGCGGCAATCGCCATTTCGTAGTGGAAGTGGATATCGGCGACAATCGGAACCGGTGATCGCGGTACAATCCGGGCCAGACCTTCGGCGGCATCGGCATCGTTGCAGGTGCAGCGAACAATGTCAGCACCGGCTCCGTACAGAGCGTATATCTGTGACAGCGTGCCTTCGACGTCGGAAGTTTTGGTAGTCGTCATAGATTGCACCGTTACTGGCGCCCCGCCACCTACCGGCACATTTCCAACCATGATCTGCCGCGACTTCCTTCTCGGCTTTATAAAACCACTTTGCCTTGCCATCTAAAACACCCTCTTGATGTATCGACCTGCCGTGTACATGGGAGCGGCGCCCCTTACCTGCTCTTGAACTTAGCGTGATGTGAAACCGCTAACTTTCGTAAGGATGCTTCTTCGCGTTCAACCGAAAGGATTCGCCAGCGGATGAGTCACGTCAAGGTAGAGCGCAGTCACGCCTAGCAGAACTATAACCGTCACCACAAGGTAAGTGAGAGGCATCAACTTCATAATGTCAACATGGTATCGCCTCTGCTTCGTAGAACGGAGCCGTTCATATATCGCGATGACGACATGACCTCCGTCCAGAGGAAGCAGCGGAAGGAGATTGAAGATTCCAATAAAAATGTTTATTGAGAAAAGGAGCGACAAAACCGGGCCGAGACCCGATGCAGCCGCCTGAGACGCGAGCCTGACTATTCCAACTGGAGACTCAAATCTCGACGACGCGCCAGGGGAGGTTATTTGAGTTGAAGGATTCTTAAGCTGCTGCACGTAACTCGATATTCCTTGTGGCGAAAAGTGGCTCATCAGAGCCTTCACTGTTTGTATAGAGTAACTCCACATATTTGTAATTGTTGAGCCGATGGCTGCAATCGGATTTAGTTCCTGGACTGGAGCGACGAGCTCGACTCCAATAACGCCTCCAGACGCCTTCCCCGCAGATTCCAAAGGCTGACCAGCAATAGACACAGTGCCGGCCTTGACAGGAACAACTTTTTTCTCTATCACGCGAGTGCCTCGAGCGATCTTGAGTAAGACGGGCTTGCCAGCCGACTTGGAGATGATGTCCGCAAGTTGGCTGGCACTGCTTATGCTCTGACCGTTGGCTGAAACGATCACATCGCCAACTTCCAGACCCGCCTGGATCGCGGGAGACACCTGGCTATCAAAGGTGCTGAGCGCGGCTATCTGCACCTTTGAATTGTCAGGTACGCCAATAAAGCTGAATAGCGACCACAAGAGAAAGAACGCCATGATGAAATGCATGAATGAACCAGCAAATGCGACCAACAGCCGATGCGGAAAGCTCGCTTGGCGGAAGGTGCGGGGCTCATCGGCCGGTTCGACAGACTCCAACGAATTCATCCCCAAAATCCGAACATAACCGCCGGCAGGGATGGCCTTTATGCCGTACTCCGTCTCCCCTTTGTGTACAGACCAGATTCGGGGGCCAAACCCAAGAAAGAATTCTGTGACCTTCATCCCCGACCACTTTGCGGTGATGAAATGCCCCAGCTCGTGAATCATGATCATTGCAATCAAGGCTGCAATCACCGCAATCGTGAGAAGCGAGTGGGTGAAGTACGTTAATACGGCTACGACCACCACAACGACCGCAAGCCGAACGGAGGGCCGCACCTGCTTCGAAACGTTGCCGGAGAGATGCTCACTCGTCGGGCCTAAGGGATCCTGATTTTCAAACTTATTCATACCTTCTCGACAATCGTCTCGGTTGTCCTGCGCGCCTCGCCATCGACTCTCAACACATCGTCAATCGACTCGAGCCCGGTATCCGAATAACTGTCGAGACTTGAACGCACGACAGCAACTATGTCCGTCCACTTGATCTTGCCATCTAAAAACGCAGCCACTCCAACCTCATTTGACGCACTCAGCCAAGTTGGAGCTGCCCCTCCTCTGCGGCCAGCCTCGTACGCAAGTGGGAGCGCCGGAAAATTCACCGTATCGGGTGCCTCAAATTCCAATAGTCGCGCCTTTGCCCAGTCCAACGCACCGAATGGCTGCCTTAA
>DAHVOF010000247.1 GCA_027318945.1 Actinomycetota bacterium
AAGAGATAGGGCGCGTTGGTCATGGACTCCATCCCACCTGCTACGACAATGTCTGCTTCGCCGGATTGAATCATCATGTCAGCGAGATAAATCGAATTCAGCCCAGATAGGCAAACTTTGTTGACAGTTGTCGCAGGAACGCTCATCGGTATGCCCGCCTTCACTGCCGCTTGACGCGCGGTTATCTGGCCCTGCCCCGCGAGAAGAACGTGTCCCATAAACACGTATTGAACGGCCTGAGGGCTGAGCGCAATTCGGGACAGAGCCCCAGAAATAGCCAGGCCACCGAGATCCATCGCGCTAAAGCCGGACAGGGCGCCCGAAAGCTTCCCAATAGGTGTGCGAGCTCCCGCAACGATTACCGAACCAGCCATTGCCAACCTCCCAATCCAACGTAGGACTAGTCTACGCAAGTAATGAAACAAAGCTAAAATTAAAGAGTCATCAGCTCGTTTTGTTCGACCATGACGCACGAGGCAGCCATACTATCAGGACCGAGAGTGACGATACCAGGCGGAAACTGCGGCGCCCCATAATACCATTGGCGCTGAGCGGCTGGTGCTAATGCACTATGGGCACGGCGGCAAAATGTATCGGGTATTGCTTGCGCAGAACATTGGGTAATCAACTCTCCAATGTCCGTGATTAGTGCACAATTGCAGAGTCGGGTGTTTCCCGTCTTTGCAATTGTGCGGGTCGAACAGGTAGGATTTATCGATCAAGAGTCACCATTTTTGAACTGGGTGGGGTTATGCAGGAGTTTGCCAAAGCCATAGCAGCGGGTGCGTCTGGGAAGGAATTGGAAAACATTCCTATTCCGGAGTCCTACAGAGCTGCTTTCGTCAAGAAGGATGACGTGGCCATGTTTCAAGGGCTGTCAACGTCCGAGAAGGACCCCAGAAAGTCTCTTCATGTAGACGAGGTGGCAGTTCCTGAGATGGCCCCCGACGAAGTGATGGTGGCGGTAATGGCGTCCTCCATAAATTTCAATACGGTGTGGACATCGATTTTCGAGCCTCTGCCAACCTTCGGCTTTTTATCGAAGCTTGGACGCTCGGGACACTGGGAGCAGCGGCATGACCTTCCCTACCACGTCGTCGGCTCCGATGGCTCCGGCGTAATCATCCGAGTCGGCTCCGCAGTAAGGAATTGGAAAGTCGGCGATCGGATTGCAATCCACTGCAACTATGTGGACGATCAAGACCCGTCAGCCCACGACGATTCGATGTTGGCGAGCAACCAGAGAATCTGGGGTTTCGAATCGAACTTTGGCGGACTAGGGGATATCACAGTGGTGAAGGCAAACCAGATTATGCCCAAACCAAAGCACCTCTCCTGGGAGGAGGCCGCAGTAAATGCACTCACCAACTCCACCTCATATCGAATGCTGGTCTCCCAGAACGGCGCTGCGATGCAGCAGGGCAACGTGGTGCTCATCTGGGGGGCGAGCGGCGGCCTGGGCGGATACGCGGTGCAGTATGTTCTAAACGGCGGCGGAATCCCTGTAGGGGTAGTCTCCTCTCCCGAAAAGGTGAAGCTTCTCAATGACATGGGGGTTGAGGCTGTTATAGACCGTCGAGAAGCGAACTACCGGTTCTGGAAAGACGAGCACCACCAAGATGAATCCGAATGGAGGCGCTTCGGAGCCGACATCCGGCGCGTTGTCGGCGAAGATCCCGACATAGTGTTCGAGCATCCCGGACGCGAAACCATGGGAGCGTCGGTCTTCGTCGCCAAACGTGGGGGGGTTATCATGACCTGCGCGGCCACTACCGGCTACATGATCGAATACGACAACCGGCATCTCTGGATGAAACTCAAGAGCATCAAATCAAGCCACTTCGCAAACTACCGGGAGGCTTGGGAGGCGAACAGGCTTCTGGACAAGGGAATGCTATACCCAGTAATCTCCAAGACGTACAGGCTTCAGGATGTGGGAGAAGCCGCATACGCCGTCCACAAGAACCTCCACGAGGGCAAGATCGGGGTTCTGTGCCTGGCGGATGGGGAAGATCAGGGAATCGAGGATTTCGAGATGCGCGACAAAGTTGGAGAAAGCAAGTTGCGCCTTTTCAGAAACCACGCCAAGTATCTCGAAAAGAAATAGTGCTGCGCCTGTTCCAGCGTTCTCGAGACGTAAAGGAAATCCAGGATTCTACCCCTCGGCGGCCCTGGTAAATTCGACTTCATTTACCGTCTTGGTAGCACGACAGTCATCTACCAACTGGAGCTCCGGACCGGAGTCGGATAATGAAAGCATTCCATCGCCATTCCATGACACTGGTATCGGATCACTTACCTCTCCGACGAATTCGCCGTTCGCATCCTTGTTGTGGAACGCAAGCATCATCCAGTTACCGAGACGATTGCGGACCAGCCTGCCGCTGTAAAGCCGATCGTCACTCAAAAGGTGTGCATTTGCAACATCGAATCCACCTAGAAGATCATCACCTTTGGCTACCCATATGCCGCCCCGGAACTCCTCCTCGCGCCTAGCGGCAGACAATTCGGGATGCAGGCACGAAAAAAGCAGCACGACTTGACCATCAACCTCTTCGACCTGCATAACTTCCAAGACTCCGAAACCCGAGTTCGTTCCACTAAGCGGTTCAGTAGTATGCCAGTTGACAAGATCTTCGGATACGAGGTGACCGACAACCCCTCTAGCATCGGGCTCACCAAACTTGCTTCGCGCGGTAACGAGCATGTGCCAGCCATCGCCCCGTGGATCGCGAAAAACCCAAGGATCCCTCCAAGCCTCGTTACCCCAGCTAGAGTCGCCCAATTTCTCATACCAGCATGGATCGGCACAGAGAACTTCGAAATCCGGGTGCCTATTCCATCGGATCAAGTCCCCGGAGGTTGCAAGTCCGATCCTTTGAACCAAGCCGCTCTCCTCGGCAGCTATTCCGGTATAGAACATATGCCAGAGTCCGTCTCCATCGCTGACAACCGACCCTGTCCAGGTGGCTATGTCGTCAAAAGCGGGACTGTCTCCTGGAACCAGCGCGTCGGGAAGAAGATTCCAATTATAGAGATCAACCGAGACAGCGTGACCGATGCTCGCGCGAAAATGGCGCTGGTCCGGCGCTCTAAGCGCTCGCGAAGCCCTCAAAAAGAATAAATGGTACTCTTGGCCGGTATCGGCCAACCAAAAGTCCCATGTCCATGCATCAGGAAGCCGCAGCATTGCCGTCCCCTGAGATCATTTCTGGCACTAAACTCCTAGCGGAGCAAAACTTCAAAACCATCGCCCATGCGTTCCTAGATACCTCGATCACCACGACATACAACCGCGCAGCCAAAACCCCTGACGAGACTGTCAACTGTAAGTCCATTGGCGTTTCCCGACAGCTATCCATTTGATCCTGAGAACGTGCGCTAGCCCTAAAACTCAACATATACCTTTTTGCGAACGTTTTCAGTATTTGTAATTACAAATGCGTAGATGCGCAATTTTCACTCCAGCAAGCTGGATGCCACCTACCACTTCCACCAAATACCGCGGCGCAATAAAAAGCTTCCACAACTGCCATGCAAGAGTTTCGCCAGCAACGAGGTAAAAATTTTCTCCACGCCTTTGTACAACTTACAGGGGCCTGTTAAATAACATGAAATCAGCGAGAATAAATTTCCTCCTCCCAGTGAGACCACCAAACGAGTCTCTTAGCGAATGCTTAGAGGGCCAGAGCAGTCGACGGCCAAGGCCGCTTTGCCGACCCTGCGCCAACCTACCGACACGCTATGCGGTGGGAGGTCCTACGTGAACCACGTACCAGCGACCTCTCCACGAGATTAGCGAGAATACAGGGAAAAAGTGGATGACACCCGCAACTGAGTAATAAAGCTTGGAACCGTAAACGCGCCAATAACTTCCTTTGTTGTATTCAACGCCCGGCAGAATCCACGCCGCAGAACTCTCGGGAACGCTGAGTCCAACCAGCTTGGGCGACCCGCTTTGCTTGAGCAACTGCTCATGGTACGCCAGGAGATCCATGTCATATGCATAAATGAGGCGTGTATCGTAATCGTGGACTGGATCGGATATTGCTTTCACTTGAACATAAGCGGCCAGAGGAAAGAAGAACGGCTCAGCAACCTGCGGATCGCCAGACACTATAGCGTTCCATAAAAGATTGACGTTCGTGTTGAACACCTGACCAGATGCCTGGGGTTTCACCGTAGTTTGACGAAGCAATCCAGGGTCGGCAAAAGCAACCGTGGTTGTCGTAGCGAGGAAAGTTGTCGTCGGCGCAGTAGTCGGTGCCTTTGACACCGAAGAAGACTCGAAAGACGAAACCGCTGGCGAGGCACACGAAGTCAGCAGCACTGCTGAAAGGGCGTAGAAGCCTGCACTTTGCAGCTTCACGGCACAGACCTGTCCGAAAGTCGACTCTGAGGCACGCTTCACTCTAGCCGGAACCGCCCGGAAAACCATTAGAGGTCATACACCTTGTATGAACTAGTCTGGCACCACTTACAAACGCAAGCTCGAATCGGGAAAATCGGACTGCACATAGTTGATGCCGCATTGGGAATACGAACGGCACGTCGGCTATGTTCGATTAGGTATTTTTTGAAAGGCGTGGAGGAGTACCTTGCTGGACGAGATAGATCATGTGGCAATCGCCGTCAACGACCTAGATGCGGCGATCACCTTTTACAGAAACACCTTCGGAGTGGAGGTTGAGCACCGGGAATTCATAGCGTCAGACCGCGTCGAGGAAGCTATGTTAAAAGTTGGCACCTCGTATATTCAGCTCCTCTTCCCCACCGCACCTGACTCTCCCATCGCAAAGTTCCTTGAAAAGAGGGGCGAGGGGATTCACCACGTGGGATACCGGGTGACAGATTGCAAAGCGGCGCTTGAAAGGGCGAAAGCCGAAGGCGTCGCAGTGCTTGACGAGGAACCTCGACATGGATCCAGGGGCACCACGGTTGCGTTCATCCATCCAAAAGGAGCCCTCGGCACCCTGATCGAATTAGTTCAGCAGTAGTATCAGACCGGCCGCCTGCCTTCAAGAGCCCTTCCGAGAGTCAGCTCGTCAGCATACTCCAAATCGCCCCCAACTGGAAGTCCGCTCGCGATCCTGGTGACCGAGATTCCAGTCGGTGCGAGAAGGCGCGATATGTACATTGCGGTTGCTTCGCCTTCAAGATTCGGGTTGGTGCACAAGATCACTTCCTTCACCAACTCGTTTCCAAGGCGCAGAAGAAGTTCCTTGACCCTGATGTGTTCCGGACCGACTCCGCCTATAGGGTTCAGCGAACCTTGCAATACGTGGTAAAGCCCACTATACTCCCGCGTTTTCTCAATCGCGACTATGTCCTTGGGCTCTTCGACAACGCAGATCATCGACTGGTCCCTCTTGGGATCGCGGCAAACTTCGCAGGTCTCTTCGTCGGCGATGTTGAAGCACGTGCGGCACCAAGTCGAATTAAGTCGGGCATTCGTTATCGCCTCAGCAAACCGCATAGCCTCTCCCTTGTCGATCTTCAGCAGGTGAAATGCTATACGCTGAGCTGACTTCGGACCGATCCCGGGCATCTTGCCCAATTCATCTATAAGTGCCTGAACAGATTGGGTATACATTCTCTACTGCCTTTATCTTCCTTCAATCCAACTCTTCGCAAAATTGGGACTGCCCGTCCGACGCGGCGATCAAGAGTCGATCTTCTTGCTTCCCGGGAAAATATCAAGTATCTGAGTCTCTATACCGCCACCATCTACTTCGGGAGCAGATGAAAATTGGTCCATTAGATCGGGACCCGCTTCCGGCTCTATGGTCTCGGAGACGAAGACGCCCGCAACCCTCTCGTCAGAGGTTAATTCCACGCTTAGATCGCTTCTTGAAAAATACTGCGAAAAGGCTTTTACGACATCGGCAAGATTTGCCAGCGCATGGCTCTTGTGGGCTTCGTTCGGCACCGAGAGAACGGCCCTCGAATGCTCGATTGAGACAACGCGTGCGGCAGCAAAGAGCGAGCGAGCTTTCGGCGATAAAAGCGGCAGTATCTCTTTTTTGAAAACCCTGTTTCCCTCTTCGACATCAGAAGGAATCTGCTTCATACTGTTTCCAGCTAGTCCGAGCTGAGCTGAGGCTTCTCCGACCTGCTCAGCCCTGCTCCCTCCCGGCTGCGTTCTCTTTTCTTCCTTTTCAATCGAGCCCGTTTGTGCAGATGCACCGCTTACGGCTCCGGAAACTACGCTTCTAAGTTTCGCCATGTCGTCTCTCGACCGGCTTGAAGATTGGGTCGACGCTGCAGCGATCTGTCTTCTTGCCTTAGCCTGATCGTTCTGTGCCGCCGTGGAACGAGTAGGAGGCGGAGCTGAAGATTCTGTCACAGATGGCGCGGGCGTATCTTGCGGCCTTCCATGCGGAACCGGGGACGGATTCCGAGCTTTTATTTGGGACATCTCCTGTTCCAGGGCACTGATCCGCCGCGAAAGTTCACCGATTAGGGGATCGAATTCAGGATTGATCAACCTCACAACCGCAACTTCGAGGATTATGCGCGGGTCTAGAGAATCCTTCATCTCTGTGAGCGACTCGCTCAATACCGAAAGAGCGCGCAAAAGCCATGACGAAGACGAGGACGAAGATCCCCCCGAACCACCCGGCTCCGCCCCCCCCACTTCCGCAAGGAACTGAGAACGGTATCCAGAAATCAGGTCGGCACAAACTCTCTGGGGATCTTGCCCGGATCGGAAGCTCGCGTCAAGCGCGGCAATCACAGCCTTGACGTCCTTCGAGCCGATACCACCAATGATGTGATCCAAATCGGCTTTGGAGTCGGGAACATATCCTAGGGCCACTATTTGATCCAGGTAAGAAAGAGTGTCCCTAGCCGATCCACCTCCCTTGCTCACGAGCCATTTCTGCGCGTCTACATCAAGATCCAGCTCGGCCCGCGTTCTGATGGATTCAATAAGCTCTTGGAGCGTCGCTTCATCGAGAAAGTGGAACTCGTAGTGCTGAGTTCGGCTTTTTATCGTCGCGATGACCTTCTGGGGATCGGTAGTAGCCAGCACGA
>DAHVOF010000005.1 GCA_027318945.1 Actinomycetota bacterium
ATAAGCCTTAGGAATTGTCCTCGGTTAAGCAGAAAACCAATACCCTGGAAACTGAAAATTTGAGAAACGAAAGATTCAAGATGATCGACCTGCACACTCATTCCAGATTCTCCGACGGTTCAGATTCACCTCAAGCGCTTGTCGAACTTGCCAAGACATCGGGGTGCTCGTGCATAGCACTTACCGACCATGACAGAATCGACGGCATAGAACTTGCCAGAAGCAAAGCTGCGGAGCTGGCGCTCGATTTCATACCTGGGGTCGAGATATCCTGCATCTTCCAGACGGGAACGTTCCATCTTCTTGCCTACTTTTTGGAGCCGGTGCCCGGACCGCTTCAGGACCGGCTGACCGACATTCAGAATGCCAGGACCGACAGAAACAAAGCGCTCACGGCCAAACTTGTCGAAGCGGGCTTCCCCATCACCTGGGAGGAGCTTGTAGAGGAGGCTGGCGGCCTGAACCTTGGTAGACCGCACTTCGCAACTGTGATGCTACGAAAAGGTATTGTCTCCTCCATTCAGGAAGCATTTGACAAGTATCTTGCTAAGGGGCGCCCATTTTACGTGCCCAAAGTGCTTCTAACCCCTAAAGAAGCGATCGAGCTCGCTCAAGCGTCAAATTCCCTTCCGGTGCTCGCTCACCCCAAGTCCCTGGAATCGCAGGGCAACAAACTTAGCTCCTACTTGCGAGAGCTAAGGGACTACGGCCTTGTTGGAGTCGAGTCCTATTACAGCCGTTATAGCCCTGAGGAGCGGAGCGAGCTTGCAAACGTCGCGAAAACGCTCTCACTTGTCGCAACCGGAGGATCCGACTATCACGGAACCTACAAAACCGGCCTTAGCATTTGCAAAGGAGAAGGCGATTTGGATGTGCCTGACTCTGTGCTAGAGGAATTGACAAAACGCCTCAAATAGTCGAGTTCAGTCTCATACCTCTTCGGAGTTCGCCCACCTCAATATCAAGCAAGCCGGGGACACGCAGCCTGGAACCACCTACTTCGCCAATCACGCGGGCTTTCAGCCCCATGCCGACGGCGCGGTTTACCACCAAGCGCGAATCCCCGGTCGCAACGAGAACTCGCGATGGCGACTCCGAGAAGAGCTCGACATGATCCAAGATCGCCCCTTCCTCGATCTCCACGCCAAACTGCCCCGCGAGCACCATTTCCGCGATTGCTAAGGCTAAACCCCCGTCGGAGACATCGTGCATCGCTGTTACGGCAAACTCCTCGCTGTCGCTTACCAAACCTTTGACCAGCGCAATAACAGCTCTGTGCTTCTCAAGATCCAAACGCGGCAACATACCGGCTCTGTCATTTTTTAGCTGGTACGCCCACCTGGAGCCAGCCAAATTCCTTTCGGTATCGCCAATAAGGACTAACTTCGCCTTTCCTGTAAATCCGATTCCAGGCGGCTTCCTGACCAGAGTAGACACCACCCCTAGCGTGGTCACTACTGGCGTCGGATCGATATCCGCTCCGTTCGCCTCATTGTAGAAAGATACGTTTCCTCCCACGACGGGAATGTTGAGCGCCTTACATGCTTCCGAAATCCCGTCAATAGCCTCAGAAAGCTGCCACATGACAACTGGATGCTCTGGGTTGCCAAAGTTAAGACAGTCGACAAGACATGCGGGATCGGCACCCACAAGTGCGACGTTCAATGCGGATTCTGCTACCACCATTGCAGCTCCCAGCCGCGGGTCGACAGCGCACCAACGCGAGTTGCCGTCGGCTGAGGCTCCTATCCCCTTGCCGGTGAAGGGAACACCTGGCCCTGAAGCCTTGAGTAGCGTTGCGTCTTGGCCGGGCTTCACCACCGAGTTGAGAAACAGCTGGTGATCATACTGCCCATAGATCCAACCTGAATCAAATAGCATGCCCAGAAGATCACCGGCAAGATCTGTGTGATCCGCTGACCACCCGGCCATTGCCGACCGGCGCAATTCTAAGTCCGGTGGCTCATGCATTTCCCTACGGTATTTTGGCGCCTCATCCGCAAGCGAAGCCGCCGGAACCTCCGCGAGCAGCTCGCCACCGGGCTTTTCGAAAACTCTCAGCAGTCCCACCGAAGCCCGAGCCTCAACTGCAACCGGCTCGCGGACTACCCCAATCACGGACGCTGAAATCTCCCACTTCTTGGCAACCTGCATAATTTTTTCGAGAGAGTCCGGCCGTACAATCGCGAGCATCCGCTCCTGGCTTTCGGAGGTCATGATTTCGAAGGGCTCCATATCCGACTCCCGCACTGGGATTTCAGATACGTATACATCCATCCCCATTCCCGCGTTTGCTGCAGTCTCGGACGTGGCGCACGTGATTCCCGCACCGCCAAGATCCTGAATTCCTACCACAATTTTCATGTCGAGGAGTTCGAGGCACGCTTCAATAAGCTTTTTCTCTTCGTAGGGATCTCCCACTTGAACGCTTGGACGCTTTGCGGCACTCGACTCGTCGAATCCGCTCGACGCCAGTATCGAAACCCCTCCTATACCGTCCCGTCCCGTCGATGCTCCAAGCAAAACTGCAAGATTCCCCGCGCCCGATGCCTTTGCCAACACAAGCCGATCCTTTGGTAGGATCCCTATGGCTGCAACGTTGACCAGGGGATTTGCACTAAAGGTCTCGTCAAATACGATCTCTCCCCCAACAGTTGGGACGCCAACGGCATTCCCATAGCCTGATATGCCACTAACAACGCCAGAGAAAATCCACCGATTCTTAGGGTCAGCGAGCGGACCCATCCTCAGAGAGTCGAACAGTGCGATTGGTCGCGCACCCATAGTGAAAATATCCCTAAGGATGCCTCCTACGCCCGTCGCAGCGCCCTGATACGGCTCGATCGCCGAGGGATGATTATGGCTTTCCATTCGGATCGCTACAGCGATTCCATCGCCGATATCAATGACGCCAGCGTTTTCCCCAGGACCAACAAGAACCTTTTCACCGGTTGAGGGAAGCCGTCCCAAATGAATTCGGGACGATTTATATGAACAATGCTCGCTCCACATCACGGAGTACATTGCTAATTCCAAATGATTTGGCTGACGACCAAGGACCGCAACTATCATTTCAAACTCTGAGTCCGTCAGACCCAGAGAGCTGTGCAGCGACATTTCCATGACTACAAACTAGAGGTAATTTTCAATCGAACCCTAATTATCCCGGCATCCGGGATTACCGAGTGTAAGCAGATGGCCTTATCCTTCTGCGATGGAATTTCGTCCACGAAATCCCTCCAAAACTTCTATGCAAATAGGCAACATTCTGCAACGCTAACTGGATTCTTAGGTAGAACTAATATTTCGATTTTTGTAGTTTCTTGATTACGTGATACTACTTAATGCATGGTTACAAATACCCCTTACAAAAGGCAGCATTTCTCCTCCGAACAGAAGGAGTCTCTTTCTGAAGGAAGAGAGCAGAGCAAGATAGTCCGGAGGTATCTGGAAGCAATCGAGTTCTCCAGACCTAGGCGGGGACGTAAGCGGACCCTGGAATCGATCACACGGCAATTGAGTTCGATTGATGATTCGATAAAGACCACTCACCCATTAAATCGCCTGCATCTGACTCAGAAAAAAATCGAGCTAACCCAAGAGCTGGAGCGCATCAAAAACGGTCCTGACATC
>DAHVOF010000052.1 GCA_027318945.1 Actinomycetota bacterium
AGCCGGTCGCCAGCACGATACTCGATCAGTAGGTAGTCTCTCTCTACTCCGGCCACCTCTCGCTTGACAATCCCCGTGAACCGCCCTACCCCATGAAGACGGTGCACGACATATCCACCGACCTGGAGAGCTTCAAAAACCTGCGGTTTCGAAGGGTGCCTCGAGTGCGAAGATTTAATTGATCTCCGCCTGTTGGTCAGATCGCCAACACCCGCTATAGCAATCTTAAGGTCAGGAATCAGCGCACCCTGTTCGAGCTCGCTAGAAATCACGAAGACGCCCGACTTCCGCATTTCGATGACACCGTCGAACTGCTCTTGATCTTGAACGGTGGCGGCGTCAAGGCCACCCTCTCGAAGCGTTACCGAAAGCCTCTGTGCAAGCGCTGGGGTGCTAGCGCACAAAAAAACCGTGTAATCTTGCGCACGCAGGGATGAAAGCTTTGCAAAGATGACCTCTGGATCACGAGACGCAAGATCAAACGCTTTAGTGCCGACCTCGATCCGAATCGACGGATCCTGTACCGTGTTTGCAAATTGAAGGGTTGCGCGGGTTGAAGAAAAGACCGTATCCATCTCCCCGTAGAGCTGTGGAAAGCTCTCATGGTCTTCCGGGATCATCCAGGTAGCACCGAGGACGTCCGCGATCGATCTTTCTTCCTTCAGAAGATCGGCTGCTCTCGACCGGAGTCTTGTAGGTTCGAACATGATCACCCGGGCATCGGCACCAAGCAGATCACCAAATCTAGATGAAGGCAGATCAATCCATGGCAGCCACGACTCCATCCCATCGAAGAACTGGCCGTTAGAGAACTTTTCCCAATTTGATCGAGCATACGGTAGCTCGTTCAGAAGCAGTGCTGCTCTTTCCCTGACCTTGCTTGTGAGCAGTAGCTCTCGCGCCGGATATAGCGTTACACCGTCGATAGGCTCAATTGAGAGTTGGTCTGATGGATCATAAAGAAATAGACGATCAATATCGTCGCCAAGGTAGTCGGCCCTAATTGGCAGATCTTGATCCGACGGAAACACATCCAGGATAGAACCGCGCACCGCGAACTCTCCCCTGTTCTCGGCCTGGTATTCACGTCGATACCCACAATCAGCTAGCCACTGCATTACCTCTTCAAGGGACCGGGACTGGCCAACAGAAAGGTGCAGGAAACCTGCATCCAGCGCTGAACTCCCGACGAGCTGACAGACCGCACGCGCCGACGCTACCACCACGCGCGGGCCCTGTCGGGGACTGCGTCCCGCAATTTCATTCAATACCTTGAGTCGCCGTCCCATAGTTTCGACGGAGGGTGAGACCCTCTCCATCGGCAAGGTCTCCCACGAGGGAAGGAGGCGTACACCGGACGGGCCGATCAGCTCCTTCAAATCTTGGTAGAGCTCGAAGGCCTTTTGCCGCGTAGCCACAACGGCGACAATATCTCCGCCCGACCGAGCCTCCTGCAGAGATCCGAGAAGGAACGGAATTGTAGATTCAGGAACGTAGAAGCTTTCAGATGGAGAGCCAAGCACCCTCTCCAAGGACGGAATCTGGCTTATCGAGCTTATTAGTGTTCTGAAGTGCACTTTGCTTGCAAGTTATCGAACATTGAGTCGATTCATTGCCGACTCCAACCCGCTCAGCACGATTTCCTCAATCGCGTCCGCGGCCTTCGATACGCCGACGGTCAATAATTCCCTCTCTTTTTGGGGAGGAACCGCTAGGACGTAATTCACTACGCTACCAGAGACTATGGGCCGGCCGATGCCGATCCGAATCCTTATAAAGTCAGACGATCCGAGAAATGCGACGATCGACTTGAGGCCATTATGACCGGCCACTCCTCCACCTTTTTTCACCCTCACAACCCCCGGCGGCAAATCAAGCTCGTCGTGCACAACCACCAGGCTCTCGGGAGTCGAAATTGGGTATTTCTTGATCAGGCCTCGAAGGGACTGACCTGAATTGTTGACATAAGTCTGAGGGAATGCCAGCGCAACCAGCTCCGACCCAATCTTGATCTCAGCTAGCAGCGCTTTGGAGCGGGTGTTCGGAACCAGCGATTCACCGTGCCTTGAGGCAGCCTCCGTAATGGCCACGGCACCCAAATTGTGCCTGGTTTTCTCGTATGCCCTTCCGGGATTACCTAATCCCAGCACTATTACGCTAATTTCGATCTCCTATAGCTGGGGCTAGAACGATTTTGAGATTTTGAAATTATTTCTAGCCGAGAAGCTGAAAATCTACATGAAGAACTTCCTGGCGAACCGGGTGCCGTTGGATCTCCTTCACAATCACTTGATGCCGCTTCCCATCCAGCTCGAGATCAATCACTCCTCCAAGGAGCTGCTGCTTCGACATAATCGCACGCAGCTCACGAGCATCACATGAAATGGCGACAGGGTCAGCGGATGCGCCATAAACTACGCCAGGTACCTGACCATTCTGGCGCAAACGACGCGATATTGGGCTCCCTGGAATCCGACCAGACTTGGCGACTAGCGCTACCTCAGACACCTGACTCTCCTAAAAACTTCCCATATTCTCGGACAAACAATTTGATTATTCTAATTACTTGTTCGCATGTTGGAGCACATCCTGAACGTCCAAGCCGCAAAGCGCTACGAGGCAGGCAGGCTAAAAAGTATCTTTCCTCGTGATCCGACTGGAGCGCCTCCTCGCTCACGACGGCGGGCGTCTCAGCGCTGTACTTACCTCTCAACTAAAATCAGCTTTTCCGAGCCGTACGTAAATGCGCCTCGAATACCTACTCGGCCTTAAAAACATCTCCTCCGTTGAAGCGGGCCTGCATTACGTGCGTCAGGCTCCCCAAGCATGTGGAAAACGTGACTTCAGAAATCCGAACAAATCTCAACATAACGCACAACGCTCAATCTAAGAAAGATTTTCGCCCCCGAAGATCTCCGATACCGAAGAATCCTCGAATACCGCTCCAATCGCCTGGGCAATTATCGGAGCGACAGAGAGAACTTCAAGCTTCTCTATCGTTCTATCAGGCCTATTAGGAAGCGTATTAGTTACCACAACCTTCGAAATAGCCGAATCATTAAGCCGCTTTGCCGCGGGATCTGACAAGAGACCGTGTGTGGCCATCGCCCAAACCTCGGAGGCTCCCCGAGACATGAGTAGATCAGACGCCGCACAAATGGTTCCGGCCGTGTCGATCATGTCATCAATGATTACGCAGCGTCGGCCGCGCACTTCTCCAACTACATCCAACGCCTCAACAGTGTTTGCAGTATCCCTGGGCCGCCGCTTGTGAACGAACGCCAGATCACAGTTCAGCACCTGCGAGAACCTAGAGGCGACCTTGACTCTTCCTGCATCGGGAGCAACTATCACGGTATCAGAATCTGCGTTCGCCTTAAGGTAATCGATCAGCACCGGCATCGCCGTAAGGTGGTCGACAGGGCCATCGAAAAATCCTTGGATCTGTCCTGAGTGGAGGTCCAACCCTATTATCCGGTCAGCGCCCGCGACAGCCATCATGTCTGCTACGAGTTTCGCGGTAATGGGCTCTCGTCCCGACGCTTTGCGGTCTTGTCTGGAGTAGCCGTAGTATGGGCAGACGGCAGTTATTCGCTTTGCCGATGCCCTCTTTGCGGCATCTATCATTATCAGCTGCTCCATGAGGGAATCGTTCACAGGTCCCGAGTGAGTCTGGATGATGAAAATATCTTTGCCTCTCACAGATTCGCCAAACCTGCAATGTATCTCGCCGTCGGCAAATTCCTTCAGTGTAACGTCGCCAAGCTTCACATTCAGATGAGCTGCGATTTCCAGCGCCAGTTGTGCATGAGATCTGCCCGAATAAAGTTCAAGCCGCTTCGTAGGAACGAGCTCCAATTTGTTCTACCCCAATGCTTTGAAAGATCCAGTAAAAGTGTCGGGTTCAACCTTAGCACCGTTGCCAAGCACAACCCAAGGCCCGACGACTGCACCCGCGCCAATGTCAGCCCCCGTACCTTCGCATCTGGTAACCTTTGCCCCATCCCCGACCGTGCAATCGATTAGACGCGTCTCGGGTCCAATTTCGGCGGAGTTTCCAATCTGCGTATTACCTGCTAAATGGCTGCCAGGCCATACGGTTGTGTCCTGCCCGATCTCCACCGTCGCAGCAATATAGACCGCATCGGGGTCAACCATCGTTACACCTCGCGACATCCACTTGCGATTTATCCTCCGCCGAAAATGCTTCTCCGCCTCTGCGAGCTGGATCTGATCGTTGACACCGAGTGCCTCGACCTCATCTTCAATTTCGAGCGCGGAAACGAGGTAACCCATCTCAGAAAGGATCGAAATCGAATCAGTGAGGTAATACTCCGATTGAGCGTTTTTCGCCGAGATCCGGCGAATGGTGGGTGCAAGGACATTGAGATCAAATGCATAAATCCCCGTGTTTATCTCTCTAATGCACCGTTGTTCAGAGTCAGCGTCGCGCTCTTCGACGATGTTGGTCACCCGCCCATCCTTGCCGCGAATGATTCTGCCATACCCAAACGGATCTTCGAGGACCGCTGTGATAAGGGTAGCAGAGGCCCGAGATTCGATGTGCGTGCTTACGAGTTCCCGCAACGTCTGGGGAGTAATCAAAGGAGTGTCGCCTGGGACAACCAAGACTACTGGAGTCTCACCCTCCCCATACGTCAGCGCATCGGGAAGCACGGTAAGAGCCACGCTCAGGGCATCCGCCGTGCCCAGCAGCTGAAGCTGCTCTACAAAGTGGATTTCCATTCCGGAAGACGCCATGGCGGACAGTGAATTCCTTACCCTTTCGGCTCCGTGCCCCACAACTACAACGGTGTCCTGGACGCCAGCGGCAAAAAGCGCTTCCAGAACATGGGCGCCCATGGGCTTTCCACAGATTCTCGCAAGTGTCTTTGGCCTGGATGACCTCATCCTTGTGCCTTCGCCGGCTGCCAGCATGGTGGCAAATAATGGTCGGGAACTCAAATCCAAAACCTCGTTCTTGATCGACATTACAGGCATGGCACCTCTAGAACGTGATACTAGCCGGTCCGCTCATCGAGTATTGTGGCAATGACAATTGGTGGATC
>DAHVOF010000061.1 GCA_027318945.1 Actinomycetota bacterium
GAGACTCAAATGAGATCCACTCGATTCTGCTTTCACTCGCAAACAAAGGGATCAGGGTAGCGATCGACGATTTTGGCAAAGGATATACGCCACTTTCCCGGCTAATGGACTACCCTGTCGACCTCATAATCCTCAATAGATCGATGGTAGAAGAAATACTTTCCACCTCGGGCACGGTTCTAGCGCAAGCTCTCATCAACCTTGCGCATGCCACCAATGCAAAAGTTTGCGCTAATGGGATCGAGTCCGAACTGCAACTAAGCCGATTCATCGATCTTGGTGTCGACTACTTATCCGGCTATTACCTTGGTCATCCGCGACCGATAGATCAAATCCCTGAATCGATCCAGATAGGCACAGAGAGGCTCGAAAAACTGCAACGTTATCCGTCATAGACCGTCATTAGAAATTTGACTTTCAAAATCCACCACCACAATTCCCGACGCTATCTCGACAGACCAAAACCTTTCAGCAATCTTCGTGTCATCGCCATCTGTTTGGCATACACCTTGCGCCTGGCCACTCTTTTGGCATACGCAGTCGGACCCTCCGACACGGCCCTCAGATTGTTGGACATGCGCGCCGCCCTATACAGTTGACTGGTAAGACTTGCCCTTCGAGCCATATATTGTCCTCTCCACGGTTCACCGCTACGGTTCTATCTCACTTTGGAGCAGAAGTCGAGGTTTTCTCAGATTTCTTCCTGCTCCAGACATTAAGTAGCAAGACACCTTTCAAATGGGCAAAAATTCGATAAGCTACCGCCGGGCAAACAGAGGCGGCCAGGTGACACTAAACTGCGAAAAAAGTAAGCCATAATAGGGGGAGGGGATTCTGCAAAAAATCCTGCTAATACATAAAGTAACCTGAATAGTGAAAATAAATTGGTTAACATGAATGGCGTGGGCGCCACAGAAGACAATCGTTTGGAAAAAGAATCTTTCAAGCCGTCTCAGCTCGAGCTTTTAGCTGCTTCGCTCCGACTGGATGCCTCAGATATGCAAAGTTCGCTCGCTGCTCTCGGCAGGCTTCTCCAGTCCATCTCGCCCTCAGGAGTAAAGGTAGAAACCCGCAAGAAGGGCATCCTTGCCAGAGAGTCGTTCATTTATGAAATTTCGATTCGGCTTGGAAATCAGATATACGCGATAACAAACACAAAACCGCAGGGTCAGATCATCTGCTCGCGCTCAAAGGTCGTTAGAGACATCGTGATAAAGACAGATGAGCTGACCATGGACAAGTGGGCTGCGTCCTTGGCTCAGCAAGTGGCCTCAGAGGCCGATCAGTCCGCCGCAAGTCGGGACGCAATAAACAGGATCCTGGGCCTTAGCTAAGATGCCCTTTTTTAGGCCGAAGAACGGGGGACCGGAACAGCCTCCGGATGTGAAGATGCCTCAACAGTCCGCGAGGATCACGACGGATGATCCTCAGGCATCTCAGCACGCCCTCGAAATCGGGCAACTTGTGCCTGCCGCGCTGAGACGTCTCCAGTCGCTTTCAGACAGCAAGAGCTTTACATCCGATCTTACGGTTAACGAGTTCGCCCTACTGAGAAGTTCTGGACTTCAACCGATCTGTCAAGTTGCAGGCACGGCCGTGTATAGGATCGGATACCAACCCATGCCTTACGGTGGCTCACAAGAGCTGACCGTGATATCGAACGCATTCAATGAGACCCGCAACCTTGCGGTCGGACGCCTCCAGCAAGAAGCACATGTCGCCCACGCAGATGCAGTTGTAGGGACTCGCGTAACTCAGGGATATTTCGACTCGGAATCTGGGCTGATCGAATTCTCGCTTGTAGGGACTGCCGTAAAGAGCCTCGATGGGCGCCTGCTTCGAAAAAAGGATAACGCCGCGATCCTTACGACTCTCAGCGGTCAGGATCTACACCTGCTGCTGGAAAATGGCTTCGTGCCGATCGGACTTGTTGGAGCTACCTCGTGCTATCTTGCTACCCTCTCGCCCTACACATTCCAGCAAATGTACTCTCTCATTGGTGGAAACATGATGAACTTCGAAATCAAGGAGTTCACAGATGGCTTCTACGCAAGTCGAAAGATGGTCATGCGCAGCGTTGAAAGAGCAGCCAGAGCCTTTGGCGCCAAGGGAATTATTGATGTCAAATTCCGTTCTGCAACGAATAGTTACCAGATGCAGGGCCTTGGAAGCGAAAACGTAGGCGCCGTAGCCTTCACCACCCATGTATTAGCAACAGCCGTGGCAGAGCCACGCGAAGCCAACATCCCAACGCAGAAAAAAATACTGTTTATCGAGCCTTAAACGAAATACGGGAGCTCCACAATGACATACGATCCAACCTCCAAAGAAGGCCTTCCAACTGATTCCGCGAAACGCCTTGCTCAAAACAAGTCGGGACTTTTTACTTCGGATCTCTCGGTCAATGAGTTTCTCCTTGTCAAAGAGGCTGGATTTGAACCGCTCGGACTCGTAGTGGGAAGTTCTATTTACCACATAGGTTTTCAGTTTGCCAGATGGCAGCAAAGTCAGGAGTTGACTGTTCTTACACAGGCCATGTACCACGCTCGTGAGCTCGCCATGACCAGAATGGAGGAAGAAGCCGACCAGCTCGGGGCCGATGGCATCATCGGGGTAAGGCTCGAAGTTGGGCGTTACGAATGGGGCCCTGACCTAGCCGAGTTCATTGCAATAGGTACCGCGATCCGACACCGCGATGGCGTGCTCCACAGGACGAAGGACAATAGGCCATTCACGTCCGATCTGTCAGGTCAAGACTTCTGGACACTACTACAGGCTGGCTATCGACCGCTCGGACTAGTCATGGGGAACTGCGTCTACCACGTTGCTCATCAAAGCATGCGACAAAGTTGGGGCACTTCCATGAAGAACGTGGAGATGACCAATTTCACCCAGGCGCTTTACGACGCCAGAGAACTCGCTATGGAGAGAATGCAGGCTGAAGCTCAATCACTTCAGGCTCAGGGAATTGTAGGCGTTCAGCTCATCGAGAAGTCACACGGCTGGGGCTCACATACGATTGAGTTTTTTGCAATCGGTTCAGCCGTAATGCCAGTGTCAGAAGACCACTCCATCGTGAAACCTCAGATGGTCTTGCCCATGAATGACCCCGTCCAGTAAATCACTTCAGGTCAAACGGGAGATCGACCCTGATCATCGTCTGACCTGAGATTTGGGTCAACTAGGAAACCTTCACCCACGCGCTGCACCTTGACCAGGTTGGTGGTGCCCCTGACCCCGAACGGTATTCCCGCCACCACTACGCAAAGATCCCCGTCCTTGACAAGGCCAATCTTTTTAGCATGGTCAAGGGCCGACTGAATCACCTTCTCCGTATCGGAAGAAGACTCGTTGACAACGGCTGGTATTACTCCGAAACTCAAGCTGAGACTGCGAGCGGCAATGGCGTTGGTGGTAGCCCCGATAACGGGAACGGACGGTCGAAACTTCGATATGACCCTTGCGGTGTGACCAGATTCGGTGACAGCGATTATTGCTTTGACAGGTAGGTATCGTGTGAGCTGCTCCGCGCAGTACCCTATTCCGTCCGCAACCGTCTCTCGCGAAGGCTCCGGCCGGCTCAAGAGAGTAAGCTCCTGGTTTTGCAGCTCCTTTTCAGCCCTTGACGAAATCCTTGCCATGTAACGAAGAGCTTCAATGGGATGTTCCCCAGCCGCAGTTTCCGCCGAAAGCATCACGGCGTCCGTACCGTCGAAGATGGCGTTTGCAACATCGGTAGCCTCTGCGCGAGTCGGCATTGTCGCATGTATCATCGATTCAAGCATCTGAGTCGCCGTGACGACGGGCCTTCCAATAGTGTTACAAAGATGAATGATGCGCTTCTGCTCAATCGGGACCTGCTCAGGCGGGATCTCCACGCCCAAGTCTCCCCTTGCCACCATTATCCCGTCGGAGGCACGCACAATCGCTTCGATGTCCTCCAATGCCTCGGGCCGCTCAATCTTTGAGATAATCCGATGCGCATGTCTAGGTGAAAACTTCGAAATCACCTCTCTCGCGTAAAGGACATCCTCCACACGCCTCACGAAGGAAATTGCAAAGAAATCAACGCCCAGTCCAACACAAAACTCAATGTCTTCTAAATCCTTCGACGTGAGAGAAGGCAGTCTAACTTGGGCGCTCGGGAAATTCACCCCTTTGCGGGATGTCAATAAACCTCCGACCTCGACCGTAGCCTGAACCCTCGAACCAGAAACGGAGACCACCCTCACCGCGATGGTACCGTCCGCAAAGCTTACGCTTTCACCTGGCGTGAGCTGCGACAGCGCCCCCAGCGCAGAAATCGGTATCGAAACATCACGAGAAGGAGAATCATCCACCTCGCGCAGTTCAACTGAATCGCCAACTTGCAACTCTATGGCCTTATCCAGGACCCCTACCCTCAACTTCGGACCAGAAATATCGGCCAGAATGCCCACGTATTTTCCTTGCGTCTTGGCTACTGCGCGAAGACGCTCCGCTGCCTGCCTGTGGACATCATGCGTACCGTGCGAAAAATTCAAGCGGGCAATATGCATTCCGTCCGCCACCAAGGCGCTCAGCACCTGTTCGGACTCCGTCGCAGGTCCCAATGTGCAAATAATTTTGACTCTTCGCATCAAATTCCTAATATGCCTTCACGAGACGCCGTGGCCCGGCCAGATGCCACGTCTGGTCATGGCATCGACTTTTTAGGCCTCCTGGAATCTCAGTCTAACAACTGATCGATAATGAAAATTTGCCAGATTTTTATTCGGATTTAACCGAAGTAACTATCGAATCGAGAAATCCTCATGCCTGCCGCGACACAAAGATTCTGCCATCCGCGATAACTAATACCCGGCCTGATTCACACTCACAACCAAGGCGGAAGATTGGGCAGCTCATTGCCGGGCATCCCAAGCCTCAGGGTTTCGCCAGTGCTCCTGCCAATAAGCCATGCAAGAAGTTCAGACTCAGTACCGCCAATCGGGCCTCGGCTGCCGCTCTGGCCGGTCCTCCATGTCTTCTGAGTATCTGCCGCAACTAGCTCGAGAGGTGGTGTGTCCCGCCGCAAAGCATATGCCCCTATTACGTCGTCCAGAAGCGCTTCTAAAAGAAGCTGAGGAAACCTGGAAAAACTTATCCCAACGGCAAGATCAACGGCATGTATCCATACCTCCCTTATCCGAATCCAAGCTGCTTCCGAAGCAGGGATAACCCGCCCCCTGGCACTTTTGACCTTGAAATCCAGCTCCTTTAGTGTAAGAGACCTCATTGACGACGCCAATTCTCCACTTGAGATGTTGAAATCTTGTTTGAGGTACTCCAGAGACTGCTTGGCTCCTTCGTCTATGTCAGTGACTCTCTGGTCATTGCTCTCGTACATTGGCCTTTCGACTCCCGTTCGAGCCCAAAAGGTCAAATTGACAAGAGCTCTTGCGTTGGAATTCACGTGCGCGATCAACTGAGCCACATTCCAGTCCGGCAGTAGCGTTTTGCGGTCGTGATCCCCAGAACCTAGGGTGGAAATCCCCTCGGAAAAAAGAGAAGTTCCACCTTCCATCCATTCCATGTATCTATCGAATAGTTGCATGTCCAAATCAGGCACCCTTCATCGCGAGCTACCACTGGCCAGCAAAGCTAGGCTCTCTTGCATGTGTTCCTTAGTTCTCCGATGCCTTCGACCTTGGTAACGAGAACGTCATTGTCCGCGAGATACCGCTGAGGATTTCGAGCATGGCCGACGCCACCCGGCGTCCCGGTAGAGATGATGTCCCCTGGTCGAAGTGTCAAAATCTTTGAAATGTACGACACCAAAAAAACAGGATTGAAAAGAAGATCCGAAGTGACGGCATGCTGAACCTGCTCCCCATTGACTTCGCAACTGAGATCAAGGCCCTCTTCCACCACTTTATCCACATCCATCGTCACTAGGTGTGGACCAACCGGCGTCGATCCTTCGAATGTCTTGCCCTGAAGCCACTGCAAAGTGCGGTTTTGCCAGTCTCGCGCAGTAACGTCGTTTATCACGGTGAAGCCGGCTATGGCTGTTCGAGCTTCCTCTTCCGAACAGTTGCGGACGGTACTTCCAACTATCACCCCAAGTTCGGCCTCCCAGTCGTACATCTGAGACTCGGGTGACATCAAAATCGAGTCATCAGCGCCGATCAGAGCCTCGCTGAACTTGGCGAACAAAGTCGGATGGCTTGGAAGGTCACGGCCCATCTCTTTGATGTGATTTTTGTAATTGTGACCCACGCACAAAATCTTCGAAGGCGAAGGTATCAAAGTCGCAAATTCGAGCCCGTCGGCTTCGTAATATA
>DAHVOF010000074.1 GCA_027318945.1 Actinomycetota bacterium
TCCCCGCATTCAAATGCGGATGCAAAGCTCGAAAGTGTGGCCTTGTGCGCGGTGTAGCCGAAGAAAACCGGCTGCGCTATAGCCGCGCCTGCGACTTAGCACACGTGTTGCGTCGCAGTTGATATCCGGATATGTTCTAGATAAAAGAAAATAAAATATTTTGGGGCGATAATCCAAGGCCGATCAACAATGACGTTACGTTTGAATGCACACGAAATGAACCTGTATCGATTGGCGAAAATTGACCGGCCACGGTTGTTTATGCTCCGCCGGGGGACCTCATGAGCACAAACTATTCCGAGGCGGCGGGTGGAGACATTCCGGAAATCGGCACTTCCTATCGCGAAATCGTCAAGTCGCTCACACAAGGAGTTTTAGTATTCAACTCTTTAAGCGAGGTCATCTACGCAAACCAGAGCGCCGCGGAGATCCTTGGCTTAGAGCACGAGAAGATGGCCGGAAACAAGATTAGCGATCTTATCTCGCTAATCAACGAGGATGGAAGCCCTGTCGATCCCGAGGACTTCCCAAACG
Organism: Actinomycetota bacterium; assembly: GCA_027318945.1. Classification (GTDB taxonomy): domain Bacteria; phylum Actinomycetota; class Acidimicrobiia; order Acidimicrobiales; family Acidimicrobiaceae; genus SCQM01. The sequence goes on from DAHVOF010000074.1 coordinate 535, forward strand.
TCGTCACTCTACGCACTGGCATGCCTATCAACATGAAGACGCTCGGGGTCTACCGGCCCGGAGCCAACCGCAGATGGATAATGCTGCACGACAAGACACTCACGCTCAACGACGGATCGATCGGCGTGTCCAGCTCGTTTATCGATATAACCGACTACCGCAGATCCAACCTCGCTGCGAACCTGTTCATGGAGCTCAATAGCTCGGTGGTGCACACCAGAGACGAGGCCGAACTCCTCCAGAACATGTGCGACATCGTTGTCAAAATTGGTGGCTACTCGCTTGCGGCTATCGGCTTTCCGCAGTTCGATCCTGACCGCAGTATAAGGTTCGCCTATGCTTCTGGAGCCACCGAATACCTCAATAACGCAATGATTTCCTGGTCTGGCACCTCGCCAAGCGGAATGGGTCCAGCAGGTATAGCAATCCGGACAGGAGAGGTTCAAATAGCGAACGATATCAGCAGCCACCCCGGCTACGAGCCTTGGAGAGAGCGCGCCAGATCATTCGGCTTCGGATCTTCCATCTCACTGCTTTTCAGCATCGGTTCGGAGACTGCGTTGCTATCTGTCTACGCACAGGACCGTTTCGCATTTGACGAGGCCACTGTCAAAATGCTCAAAGAGATCGCGTCGGAGTTCGGTTTGGGGCTCGAACATGTGCGCTCGGTTGAGCGCCTCGGGAGATCACTCAACGGGACGTTGGCCGCACTGAGCCGCCTCTCCGAAAGCAGGGATCCTTACACCTCAGGCCATGAGGCGCGCGTGGGATCGCTGGGCGGCGCAATAGGCAAGACGCTTGGCCTGGATCTGGAAAGTATCGATCTGATCACAAAGAGCGGACTAGTTCACGACATCGGCAAGATAGTCGTTCCCATCGAAATCCTTAGCCGCCCGGGAAAGCTCAGCCCGCTGGAGTTCGAGTTGATAAAGAACCACACCTCCGTTGGAGCAGACATCCTCAGTCAGGCGTCGCTGCCATGGCCAATTTCAGAGGTCGCAGTGCAGCATCACGAGCGCATCGACGGATCGGGATATCCCAACGGGCTAAAGGGCGAAGAAATAACCCTGCCCGCCAGGATAATCGCGGTTGCAGACGTAGTTGAAGCAATGAGTGAGCACCGCCCGTACCGGCCGGCACGCGGCCTCGACCAGTCTCTTGAATATGTCCGCAATGAATCTGGCAAGTTGTTCGACACGCAGGTGGTTGACGCCTGCATGGCAGTATTTGATTCGGGATTCAACTTCGAATCGGGCATATGGTCCTCCAGCACGGCCGAAAACGTGGTAAATACCTGATAATTGCACTACCAACAGGGATTGCGGGATTCAAACCGACAAATATGTTCGATCACTAGGATCTTTGAACACTTCCTAGGAAGCTGTAAAACCAGCCCCTTGGCACAATGCTGCAACGGAGTACCGACTCTTGCGGCGTAGTTCCGTGGTCAATATGCAGATGATCGTACAATTCGTTGGTGCTGGTGCCAATTGGTGTTGTAGCAAAAGAACTCGGCGTACACCCAGATACTCCGAGGCGCTGGTAAACATAAGGCCGCAAATACCCACCAGAGCGCATTGCTGGAAGACAGCGGTGCCATGACCTGGCGAGAATGCACAGAAGCCGGCGATGGAACATCCCATTCGAATCGACAAGTTCGCCCGGAAGTACGTCTTCCGCGCCAGTTGGTCCCGGAGTCGGAACTTACAATCCAGACAAAGCGAGCGCGGTATTCATTCAGTTAATCGTCCCAGGCACTTCTAGCCCAGTCTGCGGCACCGTATCGAACAAGACCCGGCCTTGCCTCGGGGACGCTCTACCGCCGGGGATGCCTATCCCTCTATTCAATTCAGCAAACGCGCACGAGTTGGCAAGCGCGAAACTTTATGCCAACCCATCGCCCAAGCGGGTTACAAAGACGACGTCATAGGCGATGGCCGCCAGAAATGAGTCCCAAGCTTCTCGAGAATCCTGGACCCAGGTATAGTAGTGACGTAGAAAACCGTTAGTAATCTTGTTTGCTTCAAAACAGTTTGGTAAGGAAATTGGCAATTCTACAACAGCTGGAAAAACCGGT
>DAHVOF010000093.1 GCA_027318945.1 Actinomycetota bacterium
GTGCTGGATGAGGCGCAAAATATAAAGAATCCCACAACGGCAATGGCGCGGGCTGCCGCATCTCTGAAAGGCGTTTCCTGTCTAGCTCTAACCGGAACTCCCGTGGAGAATCACACCGGCGAACTGTGGTCGATAATGAACTTGATCAACCCCTCGCTTTTAGGTACCAGGACAGGATTCAGACAGAGGTTTTCGATTCCGATCGAAAGGGGCGGCAATACCGCCGTCATGGAGAGGCTGGCCAAGACTGTCGCACCGTTCATCCTGCGCCGGCTCAAGACCGACAAGTCAATCATTGCCGACCTGCCTGAGAAGATCGAGGTAAAAGAGCACTGCAGCCTCAGCGACGAGCAGGTTGTGCTGTATCAGACTGCGGTGAACAGGCTCAGAGACGAGCTTTCCGATGCGTCGAGCATGCAGAGGCGGGGTTCGATACTGGCGACTATCACCAAGCTGAAACAGATATGCAACCATCCCAGCGCTGGAACTGGGGAGGCGACGTTGTCAGGCTCATCGGGCAAGCTCGACCGGCTGGAGCAGCTGCTCGAGGAGATACTTGAAAATGGGGAAAAGGCAATCGTGTTCACCCAGTTCGTGACCTTCGGCGGGCTGTTGCAGCGCCACCTTCAGGACCGCTTCTCGATGCGCGTTCCCTTCCTCAGTGGCTCGGTGGCCGTTGGGCTAAGAGAGGAGATGATCAAAGAGTTTCAAAGTCACGATGGTCCGCCTCTTTTCATCCTTTCCCTGAAGGCAGGCGGCACCGGCCTCAACCTCACAGCCGCCAATCACGTCATACACTACGATCGGTGGTGGAATTCCGCGGTCGAGGCCCAGGCAACTGATCGCGCGTTCCGCATTGGCCAGAGGAGGGATGTAGTGGTGTCGAAGCTGATCTGCGAGGGGACCCTCGAGGAGCGCATAGATGCCATCATTGAAAGCAAGCGTGTACTTGCGGAGACGCTGATAACTGGTGGAGAGACCTGGATCACCGAACTCGGCGATGACGAGCTGTTCGATATCCTGGCCTTCTCCGCAGGGGATTGAGGTGGATAAAGAAATGGAGGAGATGCCTGGGCTCGCAGAGCTGAATCGCTTCTCGAACTCTCGCTTCGGTTGTGATTACGAAGAACTGGATCCAGAGCTTCAGGCGATACTGCTTGAGATGTTTGGGAAGAACAAGCGGACGCAGCGGAGAGCCAACTCTTCGAGGAACTGGTGGTGCAGGCTCTTCTTGGACACTCTCGAGGATTGGGTGGGGCCGGATCAGGCTGCCCAGGGGCGTTCATTATACCGCAAAGGCCTTGTATCCAAGAAGATTACAGTATCGCAGCACACCATCGCCGGACGCGTCCGCTCTCCCCAGGGCAGGAGCTACAGGGCCTTCGTCGATTGCTCGGAACAGCTGGCGTCAGCGCTTGAGAGCATGGCAATTGCGATAGCTGGGGATCCTGCGATCTATCTCGAGTTCTCACAGGGCCAGCTCAGCAGCGCGCTTTCTCAAGTCAAGATCGAAGGTGGATCGTCCTTCGCCGAAAGCATTACGAGTGAGGGGGATTGCAGCTGTTGGCACTGGGTACCATGCAAGCACCTCGTTGCACTTGCAAATGCAGCTGCCGATCTCTTCGAGCGTGATCTCAAGGCCGGTCTGCTCTTCTTCGGGATCGAATACGACCAGCTTTCTAAGATGGTGATGGAGCTTCGAGGAGCAGATGCCGGCGACGGCTTGGCTGTTCCGACCCCCGCTCACGACGATTTCGGCTGGCCTTTGATTGAAGATTCTCAGAGCGTTACCTCTCTGAGGCGTTTCGGAAAGTACTCTGCTCAAGCTTCCGATGGAGAGCTGCAAACCAGAAGTCGGCGAGTAGACACGGCGGCATTGTTGCCCAAGAACAGGATCAGCGGCGAAAACGGCTCGATGAGGGACATCTTTTCAGATCTCTATCGTGCTTTGGACTCAGATAACGATGGACCAAGGGCCTGGTGAGCACCTGGCAGCTTGGAGTTCTACCAGTCCGCCCGCTTAACCCGGTGCGAGCGAGTCGGCCTGGCGGCGGGCCTTTGAGAATCTGTGTCGTGCTATTTCCCGGGTGTATTGAATCCGTCCTGCCATTACGGACGAAGCTTGCGACTTATCCGTGCAGCTGGAGTTACCTGCGAATGCTTCTGTCACACTGCCACAAGAATCGGGTCTGGCTCTAGTGGGCCAGTGGATGGCCTGGCTTCGGTCGGCTTGCTTGCCGGATTGCTCCAAGCGAAGCCCGGTTCCGGGCGCTACCCGGGGCTCTGGCGTTGCGGCTGTGCACCTTGCGGAGAGGAGACGGCCATGGAAATGACGGTCAAGCGGATCGGCCTGGCTGTTGTCGCGGGTTTGTGTAGCTGGCTAAACGGAGTTGGCGATCGGCCAGCACAAGAAGCCGATGAAGATATTTACCGGTTTCATCGAAGAACACGGTGGTGCTGACGCTCCGTCTTTGGAGACCTCGGTCGCTTCTGTGACGGCGAGCCCAAGGACTGGCCGGCTCAGTGGAAAACGCCGGTTCGATGGGAGGTAGGGGCGAACCTCGAGGGACTGAAGTCGGCGCTGCTGTCACGCGCCAAGCGGTTGTCCGAAGGACAGCTGAATGAGCTTGTGCCACCCATTCTCGTGCAACACTGGATGTCAGACCTGGGCCATGGCAGGATCGGTAATGCCCACGGATGACACGCCCCGGTCTCTGCAAACGCTAGCCATACAGCTGACTATGAGTTCCTATAGCGATAAACAAAGCCTCGTCATCACTAATGGCTTTGTAGTGGGCTCTCCAGTCGCCGCCGAAACTGATCGAGCGGTGACCCGTCCAGTTGCCCGATAGAGCATGGTTGCGAAGGACTGGGCTGTACGGATCTTTCCGGAACAAAAGGATCGCCTCCTCGAGTCGCTTCTTTTGCGCGGCAGGCAGTCTCGAGTACTGTTTATCGAATTGCCTGTGGAAATAGATTCTCACAGGGAACGAAGGTGCGCTAAGGTTTCCTCGTCGGTTTCGGCGACTGTGATGTCGCGCCCGGCCTCGTAATCAGCTGTAGCAGTTGAAATCATTTCAGCCAAATAGGGCGTAGGCCTTAACGCCGCGCTAAAAGTGACCGAGCGAGTACGCAACATTTGCTTGATGCACGCAGTTACTAATGATGATGTTGGCATGCCAAGCTCAGCTGCGAAGTCTTTCAACTCCCTGCGGATATCCTCGTCAATTCTGATGTTCATCAAAGTTGTTTTTCCCATGCGTAAAGTGTACCTGATGTATCGCTATTGTAAAGCTGATGTGCTTCAGCGCAACGGTTCTACCAGCTCGGAGGGCACTATTTCCCTGTTGGCCAGCTTTTGTGCAAGTGATTCTCGGTGCTTCTAGGTTAAATTAATCGATCTCTTTCGGCAACTAAGACAGGTCGAAAACAAGACGGAGAGCCACTTCAACCTCTTTCATCTCGTCGAACGTCAGTTGGCTGACCGGCTCCCCCATCCATTGTGGGTCCACTGCCGTCGTCTGCTCGACTAAGACCTTAGTGGTTTTCCCCTGAATTTTTACCTCTGGCCGAAACGTGGCCGATTGAGCGGAGGTTGAAGTGGGCGCTACCAGCCAGGTAGATAGTGGAAGCAGATCAGACTGCACCACCACGACATAACGTTGTCCAGCTTGCTCACGGCCCTTGCTCCCACGAGAGGATCGTACGCGAAAGACTTCACCACGCACGCAATGCCTTCATCTCTCGAAGGACTTGGGCCGCTTCAGCACGGTCCTCCCCATCCGCTGCCAATCGTGAAGCTTCTTCCAATAGGTCCTGTCGCGCTCGCAAACGCGCCGCCTCAACAAGCGCGTCTCGTACGGCTACCGATATGGGAGTACCGTTCTGAGTTAGCAGAGCAATGGCCCGAAGCGCTTCTTGGTCTGGCCGGAATGTAATCGTTTTCGTCATAAGAACTATTGTAGCACCTACGGTACGACTATTAGTCGTACCGATTGCCGACGTCAACGCTTTTCCGTCTGAACTTGGAAGCGACATAGGAATTGTCACGTTCGGATCCATCGGGACCGGAGGTTGAAATCCCTTGGGCTACTCGGGTACGCCCGACATGGGCAGCAACTGGGAGGTGAAAGTCCTCCGGAGAAAGAGATGGTGCTAACTCCTCGCAAGCAGCAACTGCGACAGCGTGAGCTGTGGTGGGAAGGAAGCTGGACTGCAAACCTCTGCACTGAGGTACACGAAGCGCATATGAGTCGAAATGTGTGTGAACCCGTGGACTGGCCGGTTCAGTGGGAAACACCGGTTCGATGGAAGCATGGGCGAAAACGTTATTATAACATGGTCAATAACATTATTATAATATGGGCTAAAACATAACTATACTATGGACAAAAGCGTTAGTATAAAGAGATGACCTCATCTGTTTATCTAGAACGCCAGGTTGATCGGTATCTAAATGGACTCTTTGAACAACTGCCGGCGGTGCTCATAACAGGACCGCGGGCGGTCGGCAAAACAACTACCGCGAAACGCTTCGTAAGGTCCATTCATAGAATTGATATCCCGGCCGAAGCTGGGGCATTTAGTTTCGATCCAGATGGAGCCTTGAAGGCGGTGCAGGAGCCGGTTCTGCTCGACGAATGGCAGGAGGTTCCCGAACTGATGGGTGCCGTGAGGCGTGCAGTGGATATCGATCCGAGGCCAGGACGTTTTCTTTTGACCGGCAGTCCGAGGGCAGCTCGGGGGAAACGAGCATGGTCCGGAATTGGCAGGGTTACAAACGTGACAATGTATGGCCTCACTGTTCAGGAATCGATTGGGCAAGGAGGCCAGGCCGGACTGATAGAAAGACTTTCAGAGGGACGTATCGATAGGTTCCCTATCAATACAGATCCACCTGATCTAGTCGGTTACATACAGCTTGCTATTCGCGGCGGCTTTCCTGAAGTGGTCATGAATCTCGAAGGGGAGGCCCGGCAAGCATGGTTGGAAACTTACGTAAGTCAGCTTGTTTCCCACGATGTCGCTTCGCACGACGGGGCGAGAAGCACTAGATTGCTGGGGAAGTTCTTTGAGGCGCTATGTATCAACTCTGCAGGGCTGGCCGACGATAAGACTATCTACGATGCCGCTGGGGTCTCCAGGTTGACCGCCAAGGCATACGAACAACTCTTTGCTGACCTTTATGTCTTTGAAAACATCCCTGCTTGGACGAATAATAGGCTCAGCCGCCTCACTCGAGGCCCAAAGCGCTACATCACTGACAGCTCTCTGATTGCCGCAACCCTCCATGTGGACCAACGAGCAATTCTGCGCAATAGTGACCTGATCGAACGGATTCTGGATACATTCGTCGTCTCCCAGCTTCGGCCGGAGAGAGAAGCCAGCAGTTTGCGACCACGCTTTTATCACCTACGGGAAAAAGAAGGTCGAAAAGAGATTGACCTGGTTATAGAACTGGCAGACGGCAACATCGTAGCCATTGAGATCAAAGCGTCTTCAGCGCTTTCGAATCACGACAGTAGGCACCTCGCTTGGCTTCGGGATACGATCGGACCCAGGTTCGTTGCCGGTGCAGTCATCCATACAGGTCCCCGACCTTTCGTATTGGGCGACAGGATCTTTGCATTACCGATCTACTCATTATGGACTTGACTGCCCCGCTAGTTAGTTTGACCTTTTCCCTGCGGGTAAGACCAGAAATTTCCGAAAACAAGCAGTTCACCACCACTTCTGTCTCGCAGAGTTGATGTCTTCGGGCCGCTGTGGCTTGCCTTGTTTGGCTCAGGGTACGGTGTCCCTCCGCCTCTCGGGACCCTCCAAAGGGGACCCAGTCCTGTGGCGAGAATATCGCGTGTTGCATTGATGCCTGCGTGAGCGGCGAGCATCAACAGAGAAGACTTCGCCAAACGGAGATAATTCCAGGCGATAAGCGGTGGTTCAGATTTCTACAGTTGTTTGGGCAGCGGCCATTGAGATATACCTTCGCAGGTTGTAGTCGCCGACAATGTCTCGAAATCCAAAATGACGATAGAATGCTCGAGCTGCATCATCAATAGGGTCCACGGCGATAAATCGAGCCGCCGCACTTGTTCCTGCATTTGCAGACCTTTTGACGGCGTCGATCAGCATATCTCGACCAATTCCTTTACCTTGATGTGGTAGCGCCACAGCTAGCCGACCAATTAGGACCATGCTGATTTCAACGGACGGCAAGCCGCGACCCAACGAATGCGGCAAGTCGCTCCTTTGAACACCACCCATAGTCAGCGAGTAGAAAGCGACAATTTCGTTGGAATCTGATATCAGTACGAAGACGCGAGAGAGGTTGCGGCTTTGGTTCTCTAGTCCATGACTGCACAGCCATTCGTCAAGAGCTTTGACGCCGGAGTCAAAAGAAGCGACGCGGTGGCTCGCAGACAAAAGCTCAATGCGCATCAGTTCACGGACTTGAGTTTACGCGAATTCCTGACCTGAACCTCGAGTTCAGGTATCACCGATGTTGACTGATCAAGGGCTTCAAGGAATCGGTGATAAGCGTCTTTTCCCAATTTGATCGTGTGGTGCTCTGCGACTACAGCTTCAGCGTCATGAACTGCTCTGCTGAGCATAAATTCCGAGACTGTCATTCCCGTCAAACCAGCTGCTTCTACAAGTAGATCGTCGTCTTGACTGGAAAGCCGCAACTCGCGGCGGCTACTTTTCGCTGTCATAGCTGTAATTCCTTTTCGTACGTACAAGTGTACGGACATA
>DAHVOF010000107.1 GCA_027318945.1 Actinomycetota bacterium
TGAGGCTGCGCATTCCACTTCGAGGTTTTCGTCAGCCCCAAGACGCAACTCGCTGGGTATGTCTCGGATCGTTCGAGTGACCGGAGCGACAACGATCCCCGTAAGCACGGGAATGGCTTCGGTGCGAGTGACTACCAGAACCGGCCTGCGCTTATTCTCTGTTTCAGCCCACCAGATCTCGCCCTGCTGAGGAACAGCTACCAAGGTTCTTCTTCAATCAGTGCTCTGGTAGCTTCTTCGATCCCTGCAAGCTCTTCCTTTGTTTGAGGCTGTCCGCGATAACTTTCCACGATCGCAGAACCGATACGCTCGCGGCGGTGGCGCTCTACCAACCACTCCAGTCCAATTCTCACTGCGTCAGAGCGGCTTTGGACTACACCGTCTGCTACGAGCTCGTCCACCTCTTCCGCCAAACCTTCGTCTACACGTGTAACAATTTGCGTCATGCATTCAGTATAGCATTTTGCAATATCTCAAATTATTCTTCTGATGTCGTTGCCGAGCGCTGACAAGATCACATTCAAGTTTCCAAATGGATCAAAAAGAAATACCCGATCCCATTTGGCCAATTCTGTAAGCCTACTGCTTATCCCGGAACGTCAAGGTTAGGACAAACGTTCATCGAGCTCAAACGCAGCAATGATCGCATCTGCAAGCAGGGGTTCTTGGCTGGGAAGAAGGTAACCAACTTGCCGGCCGAGCGAGGCAACTGGAATGGTAAGGATGTTGCCGCAGCTTACCACGGAATCGCCATCAAGTCCGTTCAACCGTCCTATCGGCACCTCAGTGGACAGCCCCTTAATCGTGGTTGTGATTGGCGCGACGGTTACCCGCGTGAGAAATGGTCGCACCAGTTCTCTGGTCAAAACCAAGACAGGACGGGTCTTATCCAGAGCAGCCAGGTATATAGGTCTCATTAGTCCAGATCTATTTGCTGATTGGCGCCAAAAGCCGCAAGCTCATCAAGATCGTCAGACTGTCGTGAGCTACACAAGATAGCAATGTCCTTCAAGGTCCTTAGCCTGCGTTGCTCTCGTACAAGAGCACGGGCAACGACGTCGGCTCTGCTAGAGGCTTCTCCGTGGGCCACCAATGAGTCAACAAACTCAACAAGCTCGTTTGGTATCCTGACGGCGATTTGTTTGCTCATAGCCCTATCATACCAATTTGGGATTCATAGTGATACCGTAATGGTATTACCCGTGGAGTCCCATGAACCCGCGATATGTGAGCCATTTTCTGGTCGCTTTCCTGAACGACAGAACAAACTCAACGGCAACGGCCCATTTCATCGCCGTATTTCGGAAATGTTCACAAAGTTCGTCCCACAGCGAGTGTAGATGGCTTCCGCTCGGCGATCGAGGGTAAACAGGGTAGCATGATGCGATCGAGCAGTGACGGCGATCAGCCCGTCGTAGACCGCCCCACCGGAAATTCCGAGAGCACAAAGCTCTTCGACTAGGGTAATCGCGGGAATCGCGAGAGATAATGGATCGCTTGGAAATTGAGCTCGCAAATATTCCGTGACTATTGCAGAAGATGCACGGTGGGGTGCTGGAAGTCGCGTTAGAACTGCGTAGGATTCAAGAGCACAGTGCGCAATGAGATGCGGACCGGTCTCCAGGGCCGCACGCGCCCGGCCGTGTTGCTCATGCCAAGAAGCAAACCCGGCTATTACCACGCTCGAATCGACGGCATTCAACGACGAGTCTCTTCGAGGACTTCTCGGACAAGCTCGCTGGTCAGAACGGGAAGGTCGCCGTTCACCGGCTCTGCATGAACTGAGTCTCCAACCCGGACCAGACGCATCTGAGTTGTCGCGGGTTCGATTATAAGACGCCCATCCTCTTCGGTTATCTCTAATTCAGTATTGGGAAGCAGTCCCAGGTCATCTCGAAGGCGTTTGGGGATGACAACTCTTCCGGCTGCATCGATGGTAATAGTCATGGTATTTACACTACCACTCCCGAGTCCAAGCTGTGGCAGAAGACCACCACTATCGAAAACGGCAGGAAATCCACTTGATGTGACAGAAAAGCAACGAGATGACGTGACGGATTGAGGGCTTCCTACGCCGGAGAAGGTCTTTTAACTCGTATTTCAGAAAGCTCCGAGATGACGAGGTCGCCAACAATGACGTGCTCGCCGATGTCGAAATACTCCGCTTCACTCTCGACTTCTCACCATAACTTCCTCCAGCGGTCCCTTGAGTAGAACTTGGCAGAATTTCTGAACCAGTATCTTGGATGACTGCCGCCCCACGAACCGACCGCTGAATTCCTTGGCCAAACCTTGGCCGGCAAATAGAATGGTTTCGCCTTGGACCTTCTCAAAAACATGACCAGCCGCTCTTTATGTTGTACATCTCTTTTGTGTCGAGGCGAATAGCCGAAGAGAAAGCTCTTCCGATCGATCCGCTCATCCCAAATGCCGCTACCATGGCCGCCATTAGAGAAGCGCGGTCCCCGAACTTGCCCAGAGTCAACACCGTCGAAGATCTGATTGCCGCGCTATATGCGAAAGATTGAGTGGACAATCCTGTTCAAGCGTGAGCTAGCGCATCAAGTGTGGAGGATCTCAAGAACAAGGCCGAACAGGCACTGACGCGAATGGCCTCATTTCCGAAGTTGTTGATGGGATTCTTCTGTGATCCCAACATCGTTAACAAACTTGGTTAGTCCGATAACTTACGCCCCGTTTATGCTAGCGCGCTTGATCGGCATTACGCGAACGGAACCTGCAATCGCAAGCCCGATTAGACCGGCTCCACCGGCACTATCTGAAAAGCTCCGCATGCGACCCAAGCCGGGCGGGGCGCATCGCATCTTGTACCGATTTCAGATAGATCGCCGAAACGCCGCGTGGGATGGAAAGCCCTCGGATTTATCCGTTGGGAGGCAGAATCTGACTCGGCCCGAAGCAGCGATCAACCCGAGCATTGGTTGACAACGCACTGTTTGATGATGTCGAGAGGATCATCGAAAGCCGTGGCGATGAATAGCTGCTTGTCCAGAGAATTGGAAGCTGGGATCTCAAAGTCTGGAACTCCTGGCACAAAAGTCTAAGCCGCAACCAGCTGCGACGTACGCTTAAAGCCGCTTTCTGACAGTATCTTTTTCCTCAATGCCTTAAAAGGACAGTCACATGAATTCGAGTGCTTCTTTTAGGACAAAGCCAACTCGGGCCTCGATTTGCCGTCCCGCGAAGACATCGGCAACATACTCGATAGCCTCGTCGACCGAGTTGAATTTGCCAAGCCGGTAAAGTTCTCGAATATCGTCTATGTCCCTGTTCTCACGAGACGCGGGAGGTTTTAGGGCAAAAAGATAGTGCGGGGAGGCAACGCTGACAGAGAGCGCCAGAAGGTCGAGAACGGTTTTCGCGCGAGAATCGGGACCGGGCATGAATCCCTTTACGGTATCATTTAGCCAGTCTGGTGGCAAATTCCTCCTCTGCGCCACATTTCTCGCTGCGTCATAAATAACCATGTTCGGTTCGAAAACCTCATCCAGATCCTTCGTCGTTCGCCGCTGATTGTATGCAAGCGCCATTGTGGCACCCCCGACGAGAAATATATCGTCATGTATTCCTAGTTTTTCGAGTACCCGAGAAAGGTCAGTGAGATGTTAAATTATGCCGTCGTGGCTAAAGGGCATCACACGCTCCTAAGCGATCGCTCATCGACGAACACGCCACGAAGGGCGATCGAAACCGGTGCGTTAGCCAACGCCAGGGCTTCGAGAGTCGACGTCGGGGTAAACCACTGAAATCTTTCAAGAAAATACTCTGGATCCCATACCCAAGATGGAGGCGACAACTCCGAGCGAAGACAGATCATCTCAATGACGCCCGAAATAACATCCTCCTTCTATGGGATGGGGCGGGATGGCACCGTGGGAGTGTTGTACAACAGGCCATCACGGAGCACGAGATCAAAGAGATCTATTTCCCCCCATATTCTCCAGAGTTCAATCCCCAAGAACACGTCTGGAAACAGGGACGTTCACAAGTTACCCAAAACCGATTGATCCCCAAGATTGAACCAGTGACCAAGGAACTTGTCGCCTGTCTCAACACGACGGCATTTCCCTACTCCCTGCTGGATTTCAGGAGCAAGTGTGTCGGCGATGTCTATAAGACGCGGCAGACTCCACAACTCGGAGACAGAAAGGATCAATACGCCCTGCATTGGTACAAGCTTGAAGGTGAGAATCCTACCGTGGGCTATCACAGCGGACGAAGTGATACACCCCGGCGTAAGGACGATCGGCGCGGCACCACGCAGAGTCCCCACGCCTATCCAGGACTTGACATGACAAACTATTTCGATTATCCATATATCTATGGAATATAATACAACTCAGAGTGCGGCCCTTTACGAACAGCTCGCGCGGATTGGCAAGGTTGTGATGCATTCGAAACGCATCGAGCTTTTGGATCTTCTCTGCCAAGGGGAGCGAAGCGTGGAGTCGCTGGCGGAAGTTACAGGTCTGAAGTTGACAACAGCCTCGGCCCACTTGCAGGTTATGCGGCAAGCCCGTCTGGTTGAGATCCGCAAACAAGGAACGCGAATCTATTACCGCGCAGCCGGTGAAGAGGTGTGCCGCCTTGTGGCCTCGCTGGCGGACGTGGGTAAAGCCCGCCTGGCGGAGGTGGATCAGATCCTCAGAGAGATCGACACTGGTTCTAAATCGACAGAACGTGTCGGCCGATCAGACCTTCTTTTACGAGTCCGCCGTGGTGACGCCGTTGTTGTAGATGTAAGACCCACTGAGGAGTATGCTGCGGGTCATATACCCGGTGCGATCTCCATCCCCCTTGAGCATCTCGAAGCGGAGCTGGACGCGATCGACCCAGCTATCGAACTGGTGGCTTACTGCCGTGGCCCGCTCTGCCTCCTCGCACCACAAGCTGTGAATCTGCTCCGTGCTCACGGTCGTCTGGCGCGCTGCCTCGAAGACGGCATGCCCGAATGGCGCCAAGCTGGTCTGCCGGTTGCAGTCGGTGAAGAACCACAGAGAGATCCAATGGTTGCGTTCCCCGGGCTCTCTCGGGCCGCCGAGACCACCACGATGAATGACCAGGAGACCTTGACTTGAAAATACTTGTTATTTTGAATGACCCGCCATATGGGACTGAGCGCTCCTACAACGGGCTTCGGCTCGCGGGTTCGTTGTCGAAGCGCAGCGACGTGGAGGTAAAGATGTTCCTATTCGGCGATGCTGTTGGTTGCGCAATTAGAAACCAGAAGGTCCCTGATGGTTACTATCACCTGGACCGGATGGCGCTGTCGGTATTGCGCCACGATGGAGAGATCGGATGCTGCGGGACGTGCATGGATGCACGGGGATTCACAGACGAGATGCTGATAGAAGGTGCACGGCGCTCGACTCTCGAGGCGGCCACCGACTGGTCCATTTGGGCTGACAAGATAATCAGCTTCTAGGCCCCATCAGCGACCCCAGACACGCACCGCAAGGAGTTTACCGAGAGATGTTTTTTCATATCGAGACCTAGGAGTCGCTTTGACCAAGTCCGTAAAAGTAGTGATCATTGGCGGATCATTCGGCGGGTTGACGGCCGCGTATGAGCTTCGTAGAAGGTTCGGCCCTGAGACTTTGGAGATAACCCTCGTCTCTCGCGATTCCCGTTTTACCTTCGTGCCATCGCTCACATGGGTGGCAGTCGGCTCTCGCAAGCTTTCACAGATCTCCTTCGGCCTGGAAGAGCCGCTGGGCTCCCGAAAGATCCGGTTCATCAGAGAACCGGCGATGGGAATCGATACCGACAACAAGACGGTGTCTACCTCGAAGAGCCTATACCCCTACGACTTTCTGATAATTGCCACCGGGCATCGAAGCGCCAACGAGGCAGTAGAGGGCCTGGGCCCCTTCGGCGGGCCTGGCCACTCTCCCATGTCACCACCAGAAGCAGATGAGCTCGCCGGCGCGATCAGCCAGCTGCTCACGAACCCTGGTCCTCTAGTAGTAGGAGCAGCACCAGGCGCCAGCTGTATCGGTCCGGCTTACGAGCTCGCCTTTGAGATCGATCATTTGCTCAGAAGGAAAAAGCTCCGCCATCTTGTACCTATCACGTATGTCACCCCCGAGCCATATCTGGGCCATATGGGAATGGGAGGCGCAGGAAAGATGCGTCAGCTTCTAGAGGCGGAATTCGAAGAGCGCGACATCAGGTACCAGATATCCGCCGCGGTGACACGGATCACGCCGGATTCGGTAGAGGTTGGA
>DAHVOF010000129.1 GCA_027318945.1 Actinomycetota bacterium
CGCATTCGGAAATCCCAATACACAAAGTAAGAGAGAGCTTTCACTATTCGAGTCGGCCATTTCCGCTTCACCAAAGTGTCAGGTTTCCCAGAATTTGAGATAAATGCGGTAATGGGCAGCCGGCAATTCGCATCTGGCGCAGGCGGTTCGGCTTAGCTAAGTCTTCACATCCAGTTCCGAGGGGGGCAGCCATTGATTTTCAGTCTCGCAAGAAGATTGAAAGCGCCGGTGGCTGTCGGCACGTCGCCGGAATCCAAGGCAATGGATGTGTTGCAGGAAGTTCATTGCGACGAGGATGTGGTTCGACTTCGGCACGTGTCCGCCGTTGACAGCCAATCCTCCCGCCACTAAAAGAGGCGGTGAATCGCTTTGATTCCTGAAGTTGCGGGGTCGGGGGGACTCTGCAAGAACAGTACCAGGGGAGGTACGAGAACATGAGAACAGTTCGTGGGCAAGCAGGTGCCAGGGCGCACTTGAAGGCAAGGAAGACTATGTTGGCGCTGGCAGGGGTTGGCCTGGTGGCCTCTGCCTGTGGCTCCAGCTCAACCAGTAGTGCAACGACTAGCACGGCGGCTGCAAAGAGTTCCTCGACGACCTCCGCGCTCAGCAGCGCAGCGGCCTTTTTCGCCGGGAAGACTATTACTTTCATCGCCCCGGATGCACCGGGCGGCACGTATGACAAGTATGCAAGGGTCTTTGCCCCTGCACTTTCGCAAATACTGCACGCCACGGTGAACGTGGAAAACGTGCCAGGTGGTGGCACAGTCACGGGCACCGACAAGATGGCGGCCGCCACGCCGGATGGCCTTACTATCGGGGACGTCAACGTTCCTGGCGACATTGGAGACGTCCTGCAGCACAACACCGCTCTGACCGTCAGCCTGAACTCTCTCAGCTGGATAGGTCAGCCAGCAACGCAGGTCGAGGTATGGGTGACACCGCAAAACTCGACCATCAAGAGCTTTTCTCAGCTGCTTTCCACGAAGAGCACCATCACTTACGGCGGATCCAAGAGTGGAGTCGGCTGGCTCGTGGGGGCGACTTCCATGAGGGCGTTTCACATAACGACGAAGTTCCTTACGGGATATCCCGATCTAGTGGCCCTTTCCCAGGGATTGATCGCCGGCGAGTTCCAGATAAGTGAGAACGATCTCAGCGGCCCGTACTATTCGGACATCGTAGGAAGCAAGGCGCGACCCCTGATGGTGACCTCTGTGCCGACTCTGGCCACGTTGCAGGCGGCAGTTAAGGGGATTCCCACGGTGGCGCAGATGATGACGCAGGCTGGCATGACCGGGACAGACAAGTCCGCCATGGAGGAGGCCTTGTCGTTGGGCGGTTTCGGCATGGACTTCGCCGGTCCTCCAGGACTGTCCACAGCTAAGCTTGACGTTCTCAGGAACGCGTTCATGGAAGCTGCAGCCATGCCGTCGGTTCAGGCCGCGTGCCTGAAAGAGAGCCTGCCTCTCAACCCGACAGATGGCGCTACTCTGACGACCCAGGTCAAGGATGCCCAAAATGGGGCGAGCATACTCACACCTTACGTGAAGTAGCGACCGGCAGTCGATTCGTAAGTTCGCGTTAAATGTCCTGATTAACAAGGAGGTGAAAGTGGGAGACTCTGGAGGTCGCGATGCAGAAAACAGTGATCCGGCTGCTGAGCGACTTGCTCGGATGAGCTTTGGACAGACTGGGCTTGTTGTTCCCAGGATCGGTTTCGGCGGAATGGAGTTGGCCGGTCCTCCCCGCGCCCCAGATCTCTCACTTTCTGAAGCCACCTACCTGGTGCACGCAGCAACGGACATGGGCATCACGTATTTTGACACTTCGATCGATTATGGACGTAGTGAAGAGTACCTTGGCAAGGCTCTACGAGACCGTCGTGACAGAGTCGTCGTGGCGACCAAATGTGGCTGTCTTGTCGGAGATGTGGGCGATGGCGAAAGAAGCCACGTCTTCACCCGCGAGAACATCGGTGCTGGTGTCGCCCAAAGCCTCAAAAGGCTCGGCACTGACTATATAGACGTCATTCAACTGCATGGGAATCCCACAGTCGAACAGCTCGATCGCGAAGGTGGGTTGGAAGTGCTGATAGAGCTGCAGAAAAAGGGGGTTGTTGGCCACATTGGCTTGTCAAGCCGGAAGCCGTTCGTCCAGGAGTTCGTTGGGATGGCCTTGCTGGAAGTATTCCAGGTCCCGTATTCCGCTGTGCAGCGCCAGCACGAAGATGTGGTGGCCACCCTAGCCGCCGATGGAAAGGCCGTAGTGGCAAGGGGGGTGGCCGCGAGGGGATCGGCGGCAAAGTCATGGGCTTCGACTCCGATAGGCATGAAGCAAGGTGAAGCAAAGACCGTATGGGAGGCGGCCGGAATCGACGAGATCATCGGCTCCATGTCGCGAATGGAGTTCATGCTCCGTTTCGCGGCGAGCAATCCAAATATAAATATCCTGCTCACCGGGACTGTGAACGTATCGCATCTCGAAGAAAACGTGAAGTCGGTGACAAAAGGGCCGCTGGAGCCGGATCTTTATCGGGAGGTTCGGAGCCGGCTTTCGTCTGCAGGATCTGCGCCGGGCGACGGCGAGTATCGGCGCGGTGGTCCGCTGGCCGTTTGAACGCTTGGCGGGACGCGGCGCCGGAGAGTGCGTTTTGGCAGCAGGACGAGAATTGACGTTTAGGGGGATGGCAGTTGTCTATTCAAAGAGGTGCCGGTGGCAGGACAAAGGCGTCGGAGATATCGATGGCGGATTTCGTCATTGGCAGCGAACCGTACTATTCGCCCAATGAAGATGAAGTGGAGATCTTCGAGGCGGCATGGAAGCAGCGTTTGCCGGTGCTTCTCAAAGGACCCACAGGTTGCGGAAAGACCCGCTTCGTAGAGTACATGTCGTGGAAGCTCGGCGTTGGACGCAAGAGCGAGCCTTGGCCGTTCGTAGCCATCAACTGTCACGAAGACATGAGTGCCGCCGACCTAGTGGGAAGGTACCTGATACAGGAGAGCGGGACGATCTGGCTTGACGGGCCTTTGACGACGGCAGTCCGCCATGGCGCGCTTTGCTACATGGACGAGATCGTCGAGGCCCGCAAAGACACCACCGTAGTGATACATTCGCTCACCGACTATCGAAGATACCTGCCGATCGAGAGGCTTGGAACCGTTCTGCAGGCTGCCGATAACTTCATGCTGGCGATTTCATACAACCCCCAGTACCAGTCAAGCCTCAAGGAACTCAAAAGGAGCACACGGCAACGCTTCACAGTGATCGAGTTCGATTACCCCGGTATCGAGAAGGAAGCCGCCATTGTTGCGCACGAAGGAGGGGTCGGACTGGAGTTGGCAGAGAGGCTTTCCGTTCTCGGCTCGAAACTGAGGAGTGCGCAGGACGAGACCGGCGTCGACCCGCCAAGCACCCGCCTCTTGGTGTATGCGGCCCGTCTGATCCAGAGCGGGGTGTCACCTCGGAGAGCTTGCATGACCTCTGTCGTCAATGCCATAACCGACGACCCGGTTTCGGCCGAAGCTGGCGGGCACATAGTGTCTGCGATCTTTTCTGAGCAGGAGTAACGATGGTGGAAGAGCGACTGCCGGAGTCGAATGGGGTCAGATTGTCCGAAATCGGCGAAGTCGTTGCGCTCTATTACAAGATGTTTACCGGGCGGCCATGCAGATTTGCTTCCGGAAATGACAGGATTGGCCTGTTTTGGGAGGACGTCGCTGCTCTTCCCGAAGAGTGGAGCGGTTTTGCAGAAGCTTCTCAGAACAGGGAGTGGTATCTGATCGCGGCTACGCACAGGGCTGCTCACCTGGAGTTCCACACCTTCGACCTGCCAATTCCGACTGTGCTCGCAGAAAGGTTCAAGTCGCTTGCTCCTTTATCCGTGAGAGATAGTCTGCGCGTGAAGACCAGCCGTGACGTGCTCGAGTTGGTTGCCGGGAAGGACTCCAGGAGGTCAGGGCTTTTTGCCGTAGTGCGCGTACTCGAGGACTTTCGGGTCGATCGGCGCCTCGGGCGGCGGTATCCAGGTGTCGAGGGTCCATTGTCGATGATTCAGAGGTGGGAGTCGGCCCATCTGGCGGCTGTGCGCGAGCCGTTGCCGCCGAGATCGAAATTTGCCAGGTTGATAGCGGAGACGAGCCTAGCCGATCTCGATGTTCAGGCGAAGTTTCCGGAGATTCTCAGAGGCCCTGTCGCAGCTCTTGCAGCTGTCAAGGAGAGGCTGGAGTCTGATAACTCGAGCGTTCTCGACAGCGTTGTTTCGGGAGTCCGGCTCTGGTCGGAACTGCTTCGACTTCCAAACATGGCGGGCGTGTACGAGAGCATTTCTCTGGCGGACATCCAGTCGGTCGATTTCGCCCGGGAGCTTCTCGTCTCGAACCCTGAGGAGATGCGGCTTGAGGATGTGCCGCACCTCGAAGGCAGTGAGGTGCTCGTTGTCGAGATTCCCGAAGCCTTGTACCGGGACGATCTCAGCGTCGGTGCGACGAGCGGAACTTTCGGCCTGCCGTTGGCTGATGCGCTTTTAGTCTTCGAGGGGCTCAGCGGCACGGGCTCTCCGATCTCCCTCGATGAAGACGATCTCCGGGCTGCCGCGGAGGAGGATCGCGAGCCTCTGCCTTGGGAGACCCCTCCCGAGCCTCTTCCGCATGAACATGTGCATGACGAAGGCGAGCCGTTTCATTTCGAGCATGGCGCTTTGAAGCGAAGGGACGCTGCGGATTTTCTATATCCTGAGTGGGACTGTTATCGGGCGAGTTACCGATCCGACTGGGTTCGGGTGCACGAGACGGAGGCAGCTGGAGCCTTCAAACCCTCGAGCCGAGTTTTGGGCGAAGCAAGCGTTCGCGCGTACGGCGCTATCTGCCGAAAGCTTAGGGCCCAGCTCGAAAGCATATTCCCGTCCGGACTTTCCAGAGTCGCCGGATTCTCCTGGGGCGAGGAAATAAACCTGGATGCTGGAGTCCAGATGCTTGTCGACAAACGATCTGGAGGGATCGTGGATGACCGGGTTTACGAGGTTCAGATACATGATCGGCGCGATGTCGCAGCGGCTCTGCTCATGGACATCAGCTGTTCTACTGCGGAGCGTAAGGAGCCTCTGAACCAGTTCGTAGAAGATTCGGCCGGGGGCTGGGTGCAGCCCGAACTCAGCTGGTCGGAGTCGCGCAGCCCTGCCGTGACGGCGAAAGGCTACAGGACTCTGCTCGACATAGAGATTGAAATGGCGGCTGTGATCTCAAGCGTCATGGAGCAGATCGGAGACAGCTTCGGACTTTTCGCTTTTTCTGGATCAAGTCGGAGCGAGGTTGTTTTCCAAACCCTCAAGGAGTTCGAAGACAGGTTGGGGCCGGCTGCCTACAGGCGGCTTGACAGCCTTCGTCCGATACATTCCACCCGGATCGGGGCTGCTGTAAGGCATGCGGCGCGGAAGCTTTCCCGCCTGGAGGTTGGGACGAAGCTGTTGATCCTTCTGTCGGATGGGCGGCCGTTCGATGTCGACTACGGGCCGCCCGATTCGCAGGGCCACGCGGAGTTCGATCCGCAATACGCGCGAAGTGACACGATCCGCGCCGTTGGAGAGTGCGAGAGGCTCGGGATCAAGTTCGGTGCGATCCTCACCGGATCTCCCGAGGATGACGTGTCGTTGGCATCCGGAGGGCCCCTATGGGTGAAGTGTGCTGATGTTGATGATCTGTCGCGGGGAGTCGCCTCGCTCTTTGGCCAGCTCATTGACATCCCAAGGCCAGTGGCCGTGTAGGCGCAGCTTCGAGTGGGCTGAGAAAAACTCGACTGAGAAATTGAAAGGAAGGTCAGCATGGTTCAACAAGTTGGATTGAACGAGTTCAAGGGATCTCGTGGCGAAGCGCTTTCGGGGTTTGAATATCCAAAGCCGCGTCATCCATGGTACCTTCACCAAAAACCGACCGACAACATCGACGAGCTGATGCCGATTGCTCGCACTCTTGTCAGAAGGCGTTACGGCCGCTGCGCTCTGGGTGTGGTGGAAGCTGGCGAGGAGGTCCTGGTCGTCACCCACCGTTCACAGAACGATGCCGTTTACGAGGCCATTCGACGCGCGCTCTTGGAACGCGGGGTTGCAAAGGTTGACAGGGTGGACCTGTCCGACCTCGGCATCGAAGTCGGGAACTACAGCGCGGAGGACGGGTGGAGGGAGATCACTGATCGGCTGAACGACATGATCAACCAAGGGGTCGAATTCACAGCTGTCGCCCGGAAGGTCAAGCAGTACCTCGATGACCGTCCCGGTTATACGGCCGTGATAGCCGGTGAGGCGGGGCGGAACCACTGGGAGAGGGCGGCATCGGAGAAGTTTCGCAATAATTGGCTTTACGTCACTTACGAGGATTTCATATCGAGAGCCAACGCCTTCCCCGATGAGCTCTGGCGCACCATCGACCTCAAGGTCATAGCTGCATTGCGCGATGCGGCAAAGGTTCGGATCACCAGTCCCGAGGGGACTGACATCGGTTGGGACGTTACCGAGCACCAGGCCGAGCTTTGGCCCAAGGGGGCGTATATCTCAGGCCACATCCTCGGCTCCACTATCCAGGGAATCCGGTTTGGCCATCCCGTGGAGACCTTCCTCGAGGAGGCGAAGAAGCTTTTTCCGACGCTGAATGGCGTGGTTGCTGGCACGAGCAATCACACTGGCTACTTTCCGCATATCGAGGTACACGTCGAGCGAGGAATGATTACCAAGATCGTCGGTGGAGGAAAGTACGGCGAGCTCTGGCGGGAAGTCAAAGAGCGATTCAAAGATGTTGAGTATCCGGGATTTCCGTACAAGGGGTGGGCGTATTTCAACGATGCGTCGATAGGGACGAATCCCAAGAGTTATCGCCAGGTTTCGACCTTGTGGTCCTATACCGATTCGTGGACAAACCTGCCAGAAAGGGCGCAGGCTGGAGTGATCCACTTTGGATTCGGTGCGGAGCACTGGGATCAGACCTTCCTCACTTACGCTCGCCAGAACAAGCTGCCCACAATGCACTTCCCCCACGTCCACAACATCTTTGCCACATATGAGATCCTGAGAAGGAGCACAGGCGAGTGGTACAAGCTGATCGATAAGGGCCGCTTGACTCCCCTTGACGACGAAGACACCATTCGGCTCGCAAACTGCCTGGGCGGACCCGAGCTTTTGGAATACGACTGGATTCCGACGCTGCCCGGCATCAACTATCCGGGGGACTACAAGGCGGACTACGGGACAGATGCGATCAAATGGATTCGCCAGGACCAAGAGGGGGCTTTTGACCCTCTCAAGTGACGGTTCGAGCCCATGCGATTCAGATCACGCGGGGCCATGGACGCGGCTAGCCATTTGGTAAATTGACTGGCCATCCGCTGGCGCTCCGTTATTGGGTCTCGATTCCGTGCCAGGACAACTTAAAGCAAGGAGGACACATGACCACAACCAGGGTGATAACGACCCACTACGACGTTCAAAAGAGCCGCCGCGCCGACTTTTTAGATGACTGGACAAGGCACTATCGAGCGCTGGTGCGATCGAGCGAGGTGGAGCTTTTTGAGACTCCTCGCAGGATGAGGAGGGGCGTTTATGTTGGCGAGGATGCCGGGCGCCCTTCCAGGAGTATCGACGGCCTGCTGCATGAGATCGACCCTGGAGCGACCTCTACCATTCACCGGCATTCCTGGGATGCGATGGTTCTCTGCATCGGCGGCTGGGGGTGGACCGAGATTGATGGGCAACGAATCAACTGGGGTCCGGGAGACGCGCTGCATCTTCCCGCCTGGGCCTGGCACCGGCATGGGAATGAAGGAGGCGAGGTAGCGAGATTCATGACGGCGTCTTCAGAGCCGCTTCTAGAGACTATGGGGATGGCGATAGACGAGGAAGCCGGGGACACTCCGTTCGACCAGCTGCCTCCCAGGCCGTCCTACGCGGAATCAATCGAAGGAAGCGATCCATTTTCCGTGCGGGTTACGAGGCTTGCGAATGATCAGGAGCAAAGGAGGGCGGGACGGCTCCACACCAGTTGGGACGATGTGGAGCTGTTGAAATCTCCGCGAGGCCAGCGCACGGCATTTCTTCTGGACAGGTCGATCGGCTACGGTGCTTCAGGCTTATCGATGGTAGTCGGGGAGTTCGCGCCTGGACGAGGGCAGAAGTTCATTCACCGTCATCCGGGTGAGGCGTGGCTGTATGTTTTGGAGGGTCACGGCCACTCGATCATAGGCAATGAGCCCGACAAGTGCGAGGAGCATCCCTGGGAAAAGGGAGACCTGATCATCGTGGACCACTTCCTTTGGCACCAGCACTTCAATGACGACAAGGAAAAGACTGCAAAGCTGGTGCGCATGCACATTTTCGACTCCCTGCTCGAGACCATGAGAGCGCTTTGCTATCCGCTCGTCTTGTTCGAGGAGCCGCCAGACGCGCACACTGCTCCGGACAAGCAGGCTCCGCCCGTCTGGCCCGATGAAACGCCCCGCCCTGTATGGCCTTAGTGTGCGCGAAGAATCAAGTCGCCGTCCCCGGCATTTTTGCAGTAGTTGTGTTAGGCCGGCGAGCCTTATATTCAAGGAGCAGAAGTGGTTGAAACTCAACATGTAAATGGCAGTATCGAGATGGTGGTCAATGGATACGTGACCGAACCAGCCGTTCTGCCAGGGATTGGCGAGGATACCGTCGTTCTTATTGCAGGTGGTAGTGGAGCCATAGGATCGCACTGTGCCGCGGCGCTCTCGAAGATGGGTGCGCGCGTCGCTATCACGGGTCGTTCGCCCGATCGAGTGAATGCGTGCGTTCCAAGCGTAAGCTACCGGGGCGAGGTAATGGGACTCGTGGCGGACGTTTCGAACAGTGGCCAAGTGGATTCGGCGGTTCAGTCTGTGGCCGACGCGTGGGGCAGGATCGACGGCCTGGTGAATCTGGCTGCGATAGGAGATTCCGGCCGCCATTTGCAAGATGTGGAAGACTCTGAAATAGCTGCCGTTCTCAATACCAATCTGGTTGGGGCTATGTATCTTGCGCGCGCCTGCTCACGTGTAATGAAGCAGCGTTCCAAGGGTTCGATAGTGAACGTTTCATCTATCGGCGGCCACAGGGTCACTCCTCACAGGATCACCTACGGGCCCGCCAAAGCCGGGCTGGAACATTTGAGCCGCCAACTTGCCGTTGATCTTGGCGGTTACGGAATCCGGGTCAATACAATGAGTCCCGGCCAGACGCCTTCGAATCTCAGGCGCTTCAACGAACCGCCAGGTCAGCCCCCGATTTCCTCGGATGTAGACGACAACCCCACTCCGACGAAAAGGATACCATTGTCAAGAAGGGGAAACTTCGAGGATTACGTCGGAGCGGTCCTCTTTTTGATCTCTGATCTCGCCTCTTACGTTACCGGTGTGAATATTTGGGTTGACGGCGGAGCGTCAGTCGTGCGCTAGAACCTTTGCCGGTTGGCGCGA
Organism: Actinomycetota bacterium; assembly: GCA_027318945.1. Classification (GTDB taxonomy): domain Bacteria; phylum Actinomycetota; class Acidimicrobiia; order Acidimicrobiales; family Acidimicrobiaceae; genus SCQM01. Next base: position 9,454 of record DAHVOF010000129.1, read on the forward strand.
CCAAACGGCGTCTTGTTGGCATCAGTCCACGAGATGCAGATAGTTCAAAGTTCAGATTCAAGCCCTCCTGCGGTACGGGCAAGGCCCTGAGTTTTCGCGCGTGGCGTGGTCGGATAATGACGATGTCAAAGCAGTGCCCGAAATGAGCGGGACCATGCCGGCGTTACGGGACGTTGTGCGGATCTCATGCTCGCTGAAGCAGGAGTCAGCCAGATCCGGGTTTTTTCGTGCGCGAGAAGCATTCGAGGACCTAGCGCCCTAGGGCTTGTGGCTCAGAAGTTTTGTTTTAGGACGTGGACGTTGAGACATTCCAGGCAAGTGCCGATTTGCCGATCGCTGGTCATTTGGAGCTTTGCTTGGTGGAGTAGGTGCGAGTCCGAGTTGCAGATCATTGTTGCTCAAAATAGAATACCGTTGCGCTTCGATTTGAAAGATCATAGGGAGGTCCATCAGTGTCAAAGAGTGAGAAAGAGTGGATAAACTCGCTGGCAGCAGCTCTCAACGTGGATGTTCCAACTGATGAAGAGCGTGAGAGTCTTCTGGCCCTCGCAGCAACGGCTGCGCATCTGTCGGAAAGAACCGCTGCCCCTATCAGCTGTTGGCTCGTGGCGCATGCCGGCCTCACCGCAGCCGAGGGCAAGGAACTTGCAGATCGCCTTGCAGCTGAAGCACGAGAGTGATCTCACCGGAGTTTCGTCCCTTCCTGTGAGTTGGCGGGAAAGACAGCCCTAGATGGCAGACAAATCCGCTTCAAGAGGTTTACTTAAAGAAATGAACCTGCCGGATAGTCGTCGTAGCTGACGGTCGATCATCTCGATGTTGCGACCCTCTTTTGGATATGGGGTAACCGCGTACTGGAGCGGATGCCGGTACTGCTCTGTTGATTTCAGGGGGCCTTGACTGATGGCCGCAATAGGCGGATTTGATCTGCTTTTACTTGGCTGGATTCGTGCGTTCTACGGCTCTGGCGACAGGGTGTCTAGATAGGCAAGGGCGTCAGGCAAGACTGCAGCTGTCAGGACGACTTCAAAGTGCATCTTTTAAACCGAATGCGGAATTCCGAAAAACTGCCGTGCGCGATTTTCAAAGTGTTCGAATTGTGGCAGTCCTTGATTGGCAAACAAAATTTGGGATTGATAACATCAGGACGGTTATCGTTAATTCACATACTCAAGGTATGTCAAGCAGCGGTTGGCCGCTGAAATCAGCGCCGTTTAGGGAAAACGGAGTGCGGTGTTCAAGGGGGGGAACCATGAGCATTCATGTAGGCAAGGTCCTTAAGGCCGGCAATCGGGGGAAGCGTTCGAACTTGGTGTCGCTTCTGGCGGCAGGTGCCTTTGTTTTGGCGGCTTGCGGGTCTTCGAGCCCCGCAGCGTCGAGCACCGCCAAGTCGTCGAGCACGTCTGGCGGATCATCGGGATCTTCGCCAACTACTAGTTCCGCGCCGATAAAGATAGGTGTGATGACCAACGACACCGGCACATACGCCGCACTCGGCACTCCGCTTCGGGACGCGGCTCAGATGGTGTTCGACCAGATCAATCAATCGGGTGGAATCAATGGTCACCAGATCCAGGGAATCTTCATGGATGGGCAGACGAATCCTAATCTTGCGGTGACTCAAGCGCACCAGCTGGTATCGGACGGGGTTGCCGCTGTTCTGGGTCTCGAGTTCGGCACTGCCGCGCACGCCGTAGCGCCTGTTTTCGAGGCAGCCCACATTCCGGTCATCACAAACACTGCTGACGAGACGATCACGTCACCTGTAAATCCATGGGTGTTCGATCTCAGCACTACCACGCGCTACAGCGATCAGCGCTACCTCAGCTACTTTGCATGCAAAGGCATCACAAAGGTGGCGGTGCTCCACGACAACGAGGCTCTTGGCCAGCAGGGCAATGCGGACCTTATTTCTCAAGCCGCCAAGTACGGTGTCAGCATCGTCGGCAATCAGACCTATGACCTGACCGGGACGAACTTCGAGACTCAGCTCCTCGCGCTCAACAGCACTCCTGCACAGGCGATTGTTTACTGGGGCGTTGGAACCGCACCTGTAGTAATAGTGAAAGAGCACGCGGCCCTCGGGATCAAGGCTCCTCTGGTTGGCTCTGCAGCGAACACGGATCAGTCATTTCTGTCTCAGGTGCCGGGGGCTGTGAACGGGATGCTGGACGGCACTGTACCTGCGGACCTGCTGAAGCACCTTCCGGCATCGGTGACCGATGGCGCCACAATCCAGAGCTTTGCGACCAGCTTTACGTCGACGTTCAACATTCCCTTCGGTCTCTTTGCATCCTTTGGCCATGACGACGCTTCGATCATCGCTTCAGTGGTCAAAGACGGCGCCACCACGCCGGCAGCCATCCAGGCGAAGCTGAACAACTTCACTGTGAATAGCTTCATGGGAACCATAAAGTGGACTCCCACCAACCACACGGGTGTTCAGCTCTCTGATGAGATCATGGCTCGGATAGTCAACGGCGAAGCAGTCCCGACGAAATGTCAGTAGAATCGCCGCTGCTTGAGGCGCGCGGCATAAGCAAGTCGTTCGGAGGGCTTCAGGCCCTCCGAGACGTCAGCTTTTCGGTGAAGAAAGGCACTATCCATGCCATCATCGGGCCGAACGGTGCAGGAAAGTCGACGCTTATAAGTGTGGCCAGTGGTTTTATCAAGCCCGACAAGGGCCAAATCTACTTAGGGGATGCCTGCGTCGATCGGCTCTCCCCCCAAGAGCGCGTGCGGAACGGGCTGGTTAGGACTTTCCAGGATGTGCGCGGCTTTTCACGGCTCAGTGTATTTGAAAACGTCCTTCTCGGCTCGCATGTGCATGGCCCTCGAGGGCTGATGGACTTTTTGATTCGCGCAAGGTCGGTCGGGAGATTCAACAGCTCAGAAAGTGAAAATGCACTTTCGATAATGGATGCTGTCGGACTGGCTGGAGACGGCGCTGTGGCGCTGTCAGTCCTGCCATTCGGAAAGCAGCGCCTTGTGGGTCTCGCCAGGGCGATGGCCTCGAGGCCCCGGGTTATTCTTCTTGACGAGCCGGGTGCGGGTTTGAGCAGGGAAGAGATGGACGTCATGGTCAAGGCGATCCAGACTCTTGTTGCCCAGGGAGTTTCGATATTGCTGGTGGAGCACCACATGTCCATGATCGAGCAGCTCTCAGACGAGGTGACGGTGCTTGACTTCGGCCAGGTCATCTGCAATGGGCGCTGGAGCGACATCCGCATGGACGTTCGGGTCAGGGAAGCCTATTTAGGCGGAACGTTGACAGGCCATGCTGCAGGTTGAGAACGTTTCGGTGAGCTACGGCTCCATCAGGGCCCTCGAAGAGGTTAACCTCGAAGCGCGCGATGGCAAGTTCACCGTGATCCTTGGCGCCAATGGCGCCGGAAAGACGACCGTAGTCAAGGCTCTCGCCGGCCTAGTGCCGCTGCGGCAAGGGGTTGTAAGAATCGAAGGCAAGGAGATGTCGAGTGATGTCGAGGCTCGCCCGAGGCTCGGCGTCGCGGTTGTTCCTGAGCGCCGTCAGCTTTGGCATGACATGACAGTGGAAGAGCACTTAGTTCTCGGCGCGTACAGGAGCTACTCCGGATGGCAGAAGTTCCGGAAGACGATTTCCAAGGAGGTCTCTCCGCGGGTCGAGGAGATTTTGGAGCAATTTCCCGTTCTCAGATCCAGATTTTCTCAAAGAGCCGGGACTCTGAGCGGCGGGGAGCAGCAGATGCTCGCCCTCGCACGAGCCATGAGTTCGGGTCCGAAGATGATTGTCCTCGACGAGCCCACTGTCGGACTTTCGCCTTTGATGGTTGAGGGGGTATTTGTAAACCTGCAGAAATGGACAGCCAATGGAGGGGCCGTGCTTCTGGCGGAGCAAAATGCCGAGGCGGCGCTTCAGTTCGCGGATTACGGTTTTGTTCTCAGGCAGGGGAAGGTCGTTGCCCATGGCGAGGGCGCAAGATTGAGGGAGAAGGGACTGCTTGAAGCGGCGTACCTTGGAAGCGGGGACTTCTAGGACAATGGTCGCTTTTGCAAACAACCTGATCATAGGCATTGCTTCCGGAATGATATTCGGGTTGGTCGCGCTTGGATTCGTGCTTGTCTACCGGGCAACTGGAATCGTCAACTTTACTCAGGGCAGCTTTGTTGCAATTGGCGGCATGCTTGCCGCGAAGCTTGCCGAATCAGCGAAGCTTCCCGCCGTCGAGGTTCTTTTGGCATGTATGGTGGCAACCGGCGCTGTCGCCTTGGTGGTGGCCGTCATCTGTGTGGTAGCTCAGAAGGTTGGAGGAACGCTAAAGGCGTTGCTGGTCACGGTCGGGCTGAGCATTGCATTTGAAGGTGTTCTTTTGGCGGTTTTCGGCACCAATCCGGTTTCCTTCGGCTCTCCGGTGGGCAACAAGACTCTGCACCTGGGGGGTGTACTTGTACTTCCCCAGCAGCTGCTGATAATTGTGATAGTCCTGGCAATAGTTGGCCTGACCCAGTGGTTTCTTGGCAGGACAATATGGGGGATGGGAATGCGGGCTTCCGCGTCGAACCCTGTCGCTGCTCGACTGAGCAGCATTCCCGTCTTGAAGACGACTTTTGCAGCTTTTGTCATTGGCGGGATTCTGGCCGGGCTTGCTGGCGACTTGATAACGCCGCTGACGGCCATGGCCTACAACGCCGACACAACGTGGACTATCAACGGCTTCAGCGCAGCAATCATTGCCGGGCTGGTGGATCCTTTGGGTGCCATTGCAGGCGGCCTGGTTCTTGGGATAGTGGAGACTCTTGTCGGAGCGTACGTGTCCAGCTCCTATGAGACTGCGGTCGCAATGGTCGTCATGTTGGTGATTCTTGTCCTTAGACCGAGGGGACTCTTTTCCTGGAGCGCGAGTTGAAAGGCGGGCGCCGTTTTTGGCTGTCGACGGTGGCAGTGGTTGCATGTGCGGTGATTGCTCCGCTGGTGCTGGGCAGCGGCAACACCACCGTGTGGATGTTTGCCGGCTTCGACGCTCTCATAGTCCTTGGGCTTTCGCTTCTCATGGGTTATACCGGCCAAATCTCGATTGGCCAGGCGGCATTCTTTGGAATCGGCGCCTACTCGGTAGCCATACTCAGCGGGAAATATCATTGGCCGATTGCCGCGTCAATGGTTGTCGGAGTCGTTCTTGCCGCCGCTGTGAGCCTCCTGATAGGCGGCGCGATATTTCGCCTCAGCGGGCACTTTCTCGCGCTCGGCACCCTGGCGTTTGGCTACGTAGTAAGTGCGGTCATGGGACAGTCACAGCTCACAGGAGGTGCGGTAGGCATATCCGGGATTCCCGTCCTTTCATTTCTCGGGCACCAGTTCACCTCTAACAGCCCCGTCTTTTCGGCTTACGTCATTTGGGGGATCGTCGTAATTTGCATGATCGGCTTTCACTTCATGCTGCGAAGCCCAGCGGGAAGGGCATTGCACGGTATTCGAGACGACGAGACCGCAGCTGCATCTCTCGGAATCGGCGTGCTGAGGTACAAGCTCCAGGTATTTGCCATAAGCGCTGCGATCGCCGCTCTGGCAGGAGCTTTATATGCGCCGTACCTGAGCTATATATCTGCTGATCCTTTTGGAGTGAGCGCTTCAATCCAGTTCCTGCTGATGGCGGCGATCGGCGGGATGAGCCTTATGGGCGCTGTCGTAGGAGCCGTGGTCGTCAGTTTTTTGGGACAGGGTCTTACAGATCTCAGCGCGCGATTTACTGGGATGAACCCGGGCACTCTTGAGCTGTTCGCCTATGGTGTGCTGCTCGTTGTAGTGATGCTCGTGAGTTGGGATCGGCTTGGGCTTGATGCCGTGTTCTCAACGCTACTCGGTGGCCGCGGTTCGAGATCATCCAAATAGATCCAAGCGCTAACATCGATCCCTGACTTTAGGTCCCGCCAATTCTTGGCGTGCCACGCGTGCGATACGAGATACTTTCATTTGCAGAGTTGCGATGGCGACGCATCATAGTCGGGCAAACACTGTGGGTGACTTCACGTGGTTGGATAATGGAAAAATACCTTGGTGTTGAGCCGATGGATACTTGTATTAGCCAACTGACTTGAAATGGCAAAGCCTGCCTAGTTATCATGACGAAAAGTCACGGTGATCGATAGGGCGACTTTATTTGTGTGATGACTCTTTGTCGAGGCGGGGTTGTGACGCTTCAAGAACGAGATCAGTGCGTGCATGTCTGGCGAACCGCAGTTTTAGTTTTGGCTGTTGCGTAGATACTGATACTTTGCGGTAGCCGCCGATGGTTGGAGAAAGTGCTGTACGGCTCAGCCGTCGGCGCGCTGGCAACCACAAGGACTGATTTGAATTCTGCGGTGATTT
>DAHVOF010000143.1 GCA_027318945.1 Actinomycetota bacterium
ATAACCCTCCGCATACTTATTTGTCAAAACTGTCCCTGCCGCTTCGAGCACGGCCTTGGATGCGAAATTCTCGGACGCGATGAGCTGAAGCGTGGAACTCTGTCTCCAAACCTCCAAGTCGAGAATCGCACCGAGCTCAGGATCCTGAACGGAGATCAGAGGGTAAAAGCGATTGTAATCCGACATGATACGGGGCCTTCCTATCGTGACGCGACATAATACTAACTCTTCGCATGAGCCAACGCCTCTATGAAGTCTACTATTGTTGCACGCCGACGCCGAAGACCCTTCCGACGGCTTCCCCGGATATGCCACCTTCGCGTATCACGCGGAATCCAGCGGCATTGACCTCGACGATCGTAGAGGCGATTCCCGATCGCGAACCCTCGTTCACAACGACAGCTAGCCCCGGCGAGCCTTCCTCAGAGACCAGCTCCGCCATGACTTCGCTGCCCGACCTCAAGGTCGGCTTGCCATGCTTATTAGCGCTGGTCGCAACTACAGGACCTGTTCGGCGAACCAGGGCCTGCAGTCGAAGATCGTCCGGCAGACGCACGCCGATGTGTCCGTCAGGAAAAAAACTCTCGCACACGGCGCCAGACCGCAGAGGCAGCACAATGGTAAGTGGCCCCGGCCAATAAGCATCGATCAGCTTCGCGACATTCTCGTCTGATGAGATTTGCGAAGGAACGAGCAGATCAAGCTGACTTCTCTCCCCAATCAGAACCGGCATCGCGATAGAAGGATCGCGTCCCTTGATTCTGGCAATTGCCGTGAGAGCTCCACAGTTGGCGGCGCAACCAACGAGTCCGAAGACGGTATCCGTCGCCAGCGCGACTACCTCGCCAGATAGCAGTCGATCGGCAAGAAGTTCGATAAGGGAGTCCATGGAAAGCAAATCCGGATCTGCCAAGACAGGTTTCACTGCAACGATCCTAAAGGAGTTCCGGCCCAATTGGCGCGACGCCATGGCACGAAACCGGCGCTCTTGCCGGCCGGAGGTTGCCAATACCCGTACGCGGTGCAGCGCAAGCTGGGCGCGGCTAGAAAAATGAAGCCCTCCACCCGCGGAAGCCGACCAAAGATGCCCGGACAAAAAGCCAATGCGCACCGTGATTCATGCGGCTCGATCTTGAGCCGTTTGGCAACCGCGGCTCTCAAAGCTCGCAAAACACTGGTTCAAGCCGCGGTGAAATACCGGCTCATGAACCCAGTCCCCACCGATCCAGTCCCTCGCGCAAACCGTATCTGTTATAGAAAACGCGGTTATCCAGAGATCTCCTTCCCTGCCATCCGAGCCTTTCCAGATCTGGCGTCTCCTCCAGATGGGTAACCGGCCCGAAGCAAAGCCAGGCAATTGGCCGAACATGCTCCGGCAAGCCGATTAATTCGGATAGATAACTCTCCTTATAAAAGGAGACCCAGCCGACTCCCATTCCCTCACATGTTGCTGCAAGCCAGAGATTTTCGATCGCGAGACAAACCGAATACAATCCTGCGTCATCAATGGTGTTTCTTCCAAGAACAGCTGGAGCGCCGCGCCTCGAGTCATACGTCACAACTATCCCCAGCGAAGAGTCCATGATGCCTTCAATCTTGATCCTCTCAAACGTCGCAAGCCTCTCGCCTTCGAGAAGATTTGCGAAGGCTATCCTCTCCTGCTCGACATGCTCTGCAAAGGCGAAGCGAACTCCCGTTTCCTCGACCAGAATGAAATCCCACGGCTGGCTCATACCGACGCTTGGCGCGGCATTTGCGGCAGCGAGGACCCTTCCCAGCACCTCGGGATCGACGGGCTCGCCGCTGAACTGAGCCCTTACGTCTCGGCGCCGGTAAATTATTTCGTAGAATCCCTCATTGACCACAGAACCCACCCTTAGCCCAAACCGGTGTATCGTCCCCCGATATACCCACGGAACAAGCTAGTAGGGCGGGCAGACCAAGTACACGAGCTGGCCGTAAAAGCACACATAGAAAGTATCTGCATGCAGTACATGAGAGCCGCAAGGCATGATCTTCCCACAACCGGAAATCCGATAAACCGCACGGTGCTTCTGAGAGCCTGGAAATACTCTCACAAGTACCGAAAGCTCCTAGTTACAAATATCGTTTTGATCGTTTTCGGAGCGATTATCGGATCCCTGCCGCCACTGGTATTCGAGACACTCATCAACGATGCCATCGGAAAACATTCGATGCGGCTCTTATACCAGCTCGCGCTGCTGGCAGCGGGATTGACACTGGCGCAAACTGTCATGGGCGTCGCCACCCGCTGGCTTAATTCCGTCATCGGAGAGGGGCTGATCTTTGACCTCAGAGTATCGCTGTTCCAACACATTCAGAAGATGCCCATATCGTTTTTTATGAGAACCCAGACCGGCGCCGTTCTATCGAGATTGAACAACGACGTCATCGGAGCCCAAAATGCGGTCGCCACGGTCAATTCAGTGCTCTCCGACGCTCTGACCATCCTGACGACTCTGTTCTTCATGACCAGGATTTCCGTTCCCGTAACCCTCATCTCGCTAATTGCCGTGCCATCGATTTTGTTCGCAGACCGATTTTTCGGAAAGAAGCTCACAATGCTTGCGCGGACTCAGATGCAAAAGAATGCCGAGATGTCCACGATAACAACCGAACGATTCAACGTATCTGGTGCTTTGCTGGTCAAGCTTTTTGGACGAGCCGGCGAAGAATCGCGGCAGTTTTCAGCTAAAGCCGCCGCGGTGAGGAGAGCCGGCGTCTCCATGGCTCTCGTATCTCGCTCGTACTCTGCGATCCTCGGCCTGGTAGGAGGGCTGGCAACCATAGCCGTCTACCTGATTGGAGGACGCGAAGCCATTCTTGGGACAGCCTCCGTGGGAGGCATAGTGGCCCTTGCCCAATACGTGACGAGGTTAACGTCTCCGCTGACCGATCTTGCCTCCGCCAAGGTAAATCTGCTCCAGGCGTTCGTCAGCTTCGAACGGGTTTTCGAGGTGCTCGACGCAAAGCCCGCGATCTCCGAGGCGCCTGACGCGGTCGAGATAAGTGACGTCCGGGGAGGGATCGTATTCGACGACGTAAGCTTCAGCTACCCGAACACTCCTTACGTAGTCTCTCTTGAACCGGCGAACCGGAAGGGCGACGAAGCCACTGGAGCGGCGCTGAAGCACATCAGCCTGTCCATACAACCAGGAGAATTTGTGGCCTTGGTAGGTCATTCCGGGGCCGGAAAATCGACCTTGTCTTCTCTTGTGTCGCGGCTATATGATCCGGTCGAAGGCTCGATCTTGCTGGATGGAATCAACCTCAAGCAGTTCAAGCTTCAGTCCCTGACTGACTCGATCGGAGTCGTAACCCAGGATCCTCATCTGTTCCACGACACAATAAGAGCCAACCTCCTTTACGCGAAACCCGAGGCGACCGATGCCCAGCTTGACTTGGCGATTCGCCAGGCCCGAATCGACGGGCTTGTCGCAGATTTGCCGCAGGGCCTTGACACGATCGTCGGCGAGCGAGGATACCGGCTTTCGGGAGGTGAGAAGCAGCGCATCGCAATAGCCAGAGTGCTTCTCAAGAAGCCCGCGATCGTCATTCTGGATGAGGCGACGTCACACCTGGATTCCGAGAACGAGGTGCTCATCCAAGAAGCCCTTGCAGAAGCCCTGCGGGGACGGACCTCACTCGTAATAGCGCATCGTCTTTCGACGATAGTACAAGCGGACAGGATCGTAGTGCTTAGCCGTGGAGAGATCGTGGAAATGGGGACCCATACCGAGCTTTTGGAGCTGAGAGGCACCTATTCCGAACTCTTTAGAACCCAGTTCCTGGCAAGAGAGGTGAGTTGATCAACCCGTGCTAACCCTCTGATACATCTCGGCAAAACTGCCTTTGGGCAAGCCCACCAGGTCGGCAGATGCAGACAGCCAGGATGTGACGAACTCGACGGTCTCACCCGGATTGGATATCTGGCTCTTGTGTTCCAGTATCGCCGCCAGCTTCTTCTCCACAAATCCCGTAATGTCGGTAAACGAATTTGGATTCGGAGAGGCCTGCATAACCACATCGTTAACGCTGTAAGCCTCAAGACCCTCAGCTAACAGCTCGGGAAAAGCGAACGGATTCCGCGCGTCGGGATAGACAGCGCAAAGCGCCGCCTCCGCTGCCGCCAAGTGATCCGGATGAGAGGCATAGATGCGCTCGTAGTTGCGCTCCGCGGATTGGCACAAGAGCCGGTTGGGCCTGAACTGCCTTATCTTGCGTGAAATATCTCTCCTGAGCCCGATGGTTGGCTCCAACTCGCCATCTTTGTACGCGAGGAACGCAAGCTCTGATACACCAACCACATTGGCGGCATTGGCCTGCTCCTTTCGCCTGATCGACGGCATTTCAGCGCGGTCGACTGAAAGATCGAACCCCCCGGCGTCTCCATCGGTGACTATGCAATACGCGACTTGAGTTCCAAGAGATACCCATTTTGCAATAGTTCCCGCAGAACCAAAATCCACGTCGTCAGGATGGGCTACGACTACAAGAAGCCTTTCCACAGGCTCCAGCTCTTGAAAATCGGTCATTTTGTTAAACTACCCGGGACGGCTCGCAACTCTCGCCACCAGTGGCCGGCAGCTTCGCATTAGGTGCTGGCATGCGTGACAATGCGCGCTAAATTTCAATCAATGACCAGTACCGAATCGGTTCGATTGACAGCAGGCGAAAAGGCTCCCGAGCTTTGCCTGCAAAACCACGAGGACAAGAAAATCTGCCTGAGCGACTTCTTGGGAAGCAAGGTAGTCCTTTATTTTTATCCCAAGGACCTTACTCCAGGCTGCACTACCCAAGCGAGCGAATTGACCCAGATTCTCCCGAGGCTTAGCAAGGCTGGATACAAAGTGGTGGGCGTCTCGCCCGATTCGCCCGAGCGGCATCGCGAATTCATAAAGCGCATAGGTATCGGATTCGACCTTCTCTCTGATCCCGAGAAGGAAGCGATGGCGCGGTGGGGAACCTTCGGCAAGAAAATGATGTACGGGCGCGAGACCGTGGGTGTTATCAGGTCAACGTTTCTCGTCGACGAGAACGGTGTCATTGCCAAGACATGGTATGCCACGAAGGCCGCAGGACACGCGGATCGGCTGGCCCGTGAGATCGGACTGCCGGAGTAAAGCCGCTTCCATCTAGTTCAGGTCCGTCCATATAATTGATCTAGTGGCCCTCCTGATGACAATCCCCTCACCGCCTGTCAAGCTTTCAGTCATCCTGACCGGTTTTCAGTTGGGATACCTCTCCATTGCTGCGGCGATTGTCGAGGCATCTCTCATCGCCACGTATCTTCTCGGAGTCAAAAACCTTCGGAGCAAGGGACGAAGGTGGCCGTTATTGCGGTCGGCGAGTTTCGTCTCCGGTGTGGTAGTGGTCTTTATCGCGACTGGATCCGGCGTTGCCGCCTACGACGACTCTGTGTTTACGATCCACGTAATCCAGCACATACTGCTGATGAATGTTGCTCCCATCCTCATCGCACTGAGTGCGCCGATGACCCTGCTCCTCCAGGCCTCGCGAAAGTCGGTCCAGACAACGGCCATCAAGATTCTCCACTCTGGTTTCATCTCGGTAGTGACATTCCCTGTATTTGCATGGGTACTCGCGTGGGGCACCATGTACGCATACTTCCTGACGCCGTTATATCAGCTGTCCATCGAGCACCCGCTTTTTCATGACTATACCCACCTGCACTTCCTCGTTTCCGGACTGATCTTCTGGACGGCCCTCATAGGAGTCGATCCCATCCGGTGGAAAATGTCTTATGGAGCAAAGCTGGGATATCTTCTGGCTGGGATTCCCTTCGGCTCCTTCCTCGGCATTGCGCTGATGTCGGTGAGGGTGTCCATTTCGCCGGCGCATACAGTTGCGGACATCCATGCGGGGGGAGCGATACTCTGGGTCTTCGACGAAGTGCTGACCGTTGCCGCGATTGCGATAATCTTCTTTCAATGGGCCAATCACGAAGAGCGCAAGGCGCTGAGAGCTGACCGCGAATTCGATAGAAAGCTAGCCTCAAGTGAAGCCGGGGAAGCTAATTGAAATGAGTGCGACGCCTGTAATCTGCAAAGTATACTACTGAGTAACATAGAAGATCCACCATGGAATTGAGGTAAACGATGTCGGACACCGTAATCGTCGCAACCGCCAGAACCCCGATCGGCAGAGCGTACAAGGGCTCGCTAAAGGATGTGAGACCTGACGACATGGGAGGATTCATAGTCAGGAACCTTCTCG
>DAHVOF010000148.1 GCA_027318945.1 Actinomycetota bacterium
TCCCCCTAACCATTTGGACAGTAGGGGGAGCAGGAACTCGTTGGGGGGCGCAACATTCCCAGCGGCTTGACGGCTGGCTGAGCCAGATCCCGGGCCTGAAAGTCCTGTCTCCCTCGAGCCCGCGGATGATGTACAGCTCCATGAGAGCCGCCTTGGCCGATCCGGATCCAGTTGTGATCCTTGTCGACCGTTCTTTGCTCTTCAGCCAGGCAGAACTTCCAGGAGATGATGGATCGGCATGGCAACCCAGAGTCGTTGTCGATGGAGAATTGGTGACAGTGGTCGCCACCGGTCGGCTGACCCATGTAGCCGCTGAAGTGGCACGTTCACATCCCGGCGAGATTGAGGTGATAGATATTCAGCGCCTTGCACCTATCGACGTCTTGCCGGTGGTGCGCTCGCTTCAGAAGACGGGCAGAGTTGTAATAGTCAGCGATGAGACTGCCAACGGAGGCTTCACCGCTGCGGTCGGATTGGCAATTTACGATCGCGCATTCTGGCTTTTGGATGCGCCGGTGGCGCATGTCTCTTCGCCGCCAACTCCGGTGCCCGCCGCGGCGATCCTGGAGGATGCATTCATGGTCGGTGCCTCGGAAATTGAAAGAGCGGTTGCTTCCCTGCTGCAGACGTGATGATCTTGTCGTCAAATTTCTATTTGCAGGTTGCCAAGCACCAAAGGTTTCCCACAGGAGGCGTTCCCGTCAGGCCAGATTGGACGGCTAAAACTGCGTCCTGGCTGCGCGGCATCGACTTCGCGAGGCGGCCGAGCTTTCATGGAGGCGAATCATTCGCCATTGCCCGGCGTTCTTGGCTTGCCCACCGGAATCATAATTGCCAACAGGCTCACCAAAGCGCCAATGAGATTGATAAACGGGAGCCGCCATCCGAAGGTTAGCCACCCGATCGCCAAGATCGAGCAGAACGCGACCCAGAGCAATCTAACTAAACTCATCGAAATCTCTCCTTGGCCACACAGTTTGCGAGCTAGGCACACCTTACAGGGAAAGAGCAAACTCAGTCCAGGGTTGGAGCGGAGATTCCCAATTGGCCAGAGAAGATTTCGGCCGCGAACGCTTCCGTATTAGTTGCGAATTTCAGTTAGGCGTTTGTCGGCGGGCGCTACTCAATTGTGGCGGGAATCGCCTCCCAGCCCATATGGTGACCGTAAATCATTCCTGAGTCGACCTGAGCGCCGGCGAGCTGGTAGTGCGGAAATCTGTTCAGCGTCTCCTCTAGCGCGATGTTCATTTCAAGCCGTGCCAGGTGCATGCCAAAGCATGTATGGATGCCATGCCCGAAGGCTAAGTGCTGGCTGGCGTCACGTCCCAAATCGAACTGCTCAGGGTTCTTGAACTTGGCCTCGTCGTGGTTGCCGGAGGCGTACACGAGCGCTACTTGGGAATGTGCCGGTATTTTGACGCCGTCCACCTCGACTTCTTCCGTAGTGGTGCGCGCCTCGAGATGGATCGGCGGATCACACCTAAGGGTCTCTTCGACGATTTTGGGACCGAGTGACCTATCCGCTAGATATGCATTGCGGATGTTGTCACGGGATACCCGTCTCAGGACGGAGGAGATGCCGTTGATGGCAGTGTGGTGGCCAGCCAGAGCGAGGGCCGCGAGCATCGATACGAGTTCATCCTCGGTAAATCTGGTACCTTCGAATTCGTCGGTGCACAAATGGCTGAGAAAATCGCCTCCAGGGTCTGCTTGGCGGAGGCGAATCTCACCTCTCAAGAAGTTGTGGAAGCTCTTCCAGGCCAGTGGCTTATCTGCAAGATCAGCATTGACAACCTTGAGCACGAGTTCGCGGTTCACGGTCTTTGTAGCGTCGTCGAAGCCAACGATCTTCGACAGGATATCCTGGGGTACTGGTTCGGCCAGATCCGTCACGATGTCGAAGCTTCCCATTCTGCCGACATTGTCGAGAGCTTCTCGCACGGTCTCGCGCACGTCTTCGGTTAGCTTCTCCATCTTTCGGGGCATGAATGGCTCTTGCATTGCCTTTCTGAACCGGGTGTGTTCGGGTGGGTCGAATTCGATCGGTGCCTTGGCAGGCGTGGATGAATCGCTGTGGTGCTCACCTATTGAGGTGCCGCTAGCAGAAGAGAAGATGCGGTGCTCCCTTCCGGCGGCTTTTATTTCCCCATACCTGACTATCGACCAGAATCCGTCATACGCATCGCTGTAATGTGCGGCGGCCACTCCGCGCATTTCGCGGTAAATTGGCCAGATATTGGCGTAAGAAATTCTCCGATCCCACGGATCGAAGTGATGAAGCCCCCAATCGGGGTCTAGCTCAGTCACTGTCACCTTGATGTTCCCCCAAAAATAGCAGCGAGTCTCTGAAAGCTTTCTAAATAGTGAATTTAAATTTAGCGGGTGTGAGCGCGCAGGTAACTCCATTATTTTTGTCTTGAATCATCGGGGATCGGATGTTTCTGTCCGGGGTGCCGGTGTCCCTAGTCATGCGCGCTACCGTTATGCCGACGGGGCTGCCCTTTTCGTGTGCAGCGAGGCACTGGCGGGCTCGGCTTTTGGGAGCGGCCCGGCCTAAACGAGTGGAAGGTTGATGGGATCGAAAACCAGTGGGAACACGGGCGACATTTCGGCCTGTCCAACATTTGGGCTCGCGGCAGCGGGCATTTGTGGACTTTCCCCCACTTGGTTTCGCATGCGGCTGCGATTCCCTGCATCTCATGCGGTTGAATCGCAAGCGGCCTTTTGTCAGTTTGAGCGCGCAGATACCTCCGGCTCGAGTTCATTGCCATGTTCGCTGTCCCTTCGGATCGCGATCGGTAGAATCGGTTGGGCAGGGTCTGGTGCCGAGCCCTGCCAGAATTCCTGAATCAGGTTCTGCTTAAGCTTTCAGGCGTAAGAGAGGTTTTACACGCAGTTCTGGAGGGATTCGTGATGGCGACAACGACTATAGATGGTATCGTCACTCGCTATGAGCTGGTTGGCTCGGGTCCGCCCCTGCTCATGTACTCCCCCGGGGGGTTTGACTCGTCGCTGGAAAACTGGCGATCATTTTCCATTTACCGGACCCTAAATTTGCTTGATCACCTGGGCCGGAGTTACTCCTGCATAGTATTCGACAGGCGCGAGTCCGGATTGTCAGGTGGGCGCGTGGAACGCATCGGGTGGGAGCACTATGTTGCCCAGGGGAGAGGTCTGCTGGACCACCTGGGGATAGAGAGAGCCCATCTCATGGGAGGTTGTGTCGGCTGCTCGTCCGTTGGAGCCTTCGCGAAGATCCATCCAGAGAGGGTATCAAGCATGGTCCTGTTCTCGCCTGCCGGAGGTCCGAGGTACCGGATGGCCCAGCATTCAAGGCTCAGCCAACATGCCGCTTTTGTGGCAGAGTATGGGTTTCGAAAAGTAGTGGAGCTGGCAATGAGCCACGACAGGAGCTTTTCCCAGGACCCGCGTGTCGGCCCATGGGCACCGGTCATCAGGACGGACCCGGAGTTTGCAGAATCCTACGCGGGAACGGATCCAGACCGCTACCAAGCAATTGTCGTGGGAATGGCACGAACTTTGTTCGACAGGGACACGGTGCCAGGCCTTGAACCCGAGGATCTGATGCTGCTGGACATTCCAACCCTTATAGTGCCGGGGCAAGATGCCTCACACGCTCCGTCTGCGGCTAGATACTTGCAGGAGTGTTTGCCGCGAGCCCAGTACTGGGACATGCCGGTGAGCCAGCAGACTGAGGACACCGCTCCGGCGAGAGTTCTGGAGTTTCTCAAATCAGTAGGATAAATGGGGCTGGCAGCACTTTTATGGAGCTATTCCAGCTTATTTCCAGCCTCCAGCCAGCCGATTTGCTCGAGCCTGTTAATATGCACACCTCCGTTGAATTCAATTGCCATCCAGGCCAGAGTGAGCTCCCTGGCTAGCTCCGCGCTAGTAACTTTGGCTCCGAGAACGAGCACGTTGGAGTCGTTGTTCCCGCGGGAGATCCCCACCTGGAACATGTCTCCGCACAGGCCGGCCCTTATTCCCGCGACCTTGTTGCACGCGATCACCTCGCCCATCCCGCTGCCGCCGATCATTATGCCACGGTCGGCCTTTCCGCCTGCTACACGCTCACCTATCCTTGAGCACAGTACCGGATAGTCGATCACGTCGGACCCGGTGGTACCGAGGTCGAAAACCGCATGCCCTTTTCCTTCGAGAAGCGCAATGATCTCCGATTTCATCTGAACTCCGTTGTGGTCTGCTGCAATGACAACTGTCAAATGATCGCCGGTAGACGTTGGAACGTAGCTCATGCGTTCAGCGCTCTGGTGCCTTCTGCAAACAGGCTTTCGACCGAAGGTCTC
>DAHVOF010000199.1 GCA_027318945.1 Actinomycetota bacterium
AATCAGTATCCACGCGCAGCCCAGGATAAAGCCCAACACGCCGCAGCCCACCGTAATGAGGAGCCGTGGCGGGCCGGACTTACGCTCCGGCACCTCGGCTCGATCGACCACCTGGATCAGCGGAGCGGACTTGGCCTCATCGAGCGTCGCTGCCTCCCGCTGCTTGGCCAGCAACTCGAATAGCGCCTCGTGATACCGGACCTCGCGCTCCTTGCGCAGATACTCAAGGCCGACCGCCGGAACGCGCCCTGAGGGCACCTGCACATCGCCCGGTGCCATCTTCTGCTGCGAGTTTTCAAGCGTGGCCAATTGCGACTTCAGGGACGCAATCTCTTGCTGTAGCCGCAAAACTTCGGGGTTATGATCCGTGGCGAAGGTTCGCGTCACCTCAAGCTCCACCTCGCGGCTCTGGATCTCGGCCTGGATATTGGCGATGCTCGCAATCGTCATCTCCGCCTGGCCAGTCAACTGAATGACACCGGTCTTCTCCTCGGTCTTCTTCAGATCATCTTCCGCTGCGGCGAGCGCTGCCTTCTCGGCATTCAACTGCTGGTCGAAGAAGAGTCGCCGTTGCGCCGCCTCGCTGATAGCGAGCTTCGCATTCATCTGGTAGAGCTGATCGACATAGCCGTTGGCTAGGCCAGCCGCGCGCACCGGGTCGTGATCCTTGACAGTAATGTGAATCAGCCCGTCTTTGGACGCCTCAGCTACAGTATTTGACTTCAGCTGCTTGCGCGCATCGACCTGTAGCTTAGCGTGATACACCGACAGCAGATGGAACTGATTAACCAGGTTATCGGCTATTGCCCGACTCTCCAGAATGCCTATGAAGAGATCTGATTGGTTCTTCAACCCCAGCTCAGAAGAGGCTCCGCCTGCAAGGCCGCCGAGAGCGCCAAGCTGCCCCGCAATCAGCGACGCCGCCGAGGACTGCGCCTGCTGTGGCGGCATGATAACCGTCTCGGCCGTAAATACAGGCTTGAGGAGCAGGGAGACGACCAACCCAACTAGCGTGGCAATTAGGGTCCACAAAGCAATTTGCCGCTTGGCCCGTAGCAGAGTTATCGCCAACTGGACGAGATCGACATCCTCATCGCCGTTATCATGGACTGTGTTGCGGACAGTCACTGGAGCGGAACTCGACTGCTCTGCTGGGAAGATCGGATCGTTCATAACGCTCGATGGAATAAGATTTTGCCCCTACATGGCATTCAGTCAACAAAAGCACAGTCCGCACGCGCGATTTTGTAGTAGTTAGCCTTTTACCACACGCTTATTATACCGGCAGAGATGAGCATGTCCAAGTATCACCAGTTCATCGCTGAGCACACTACAGGGAACTCGAAAACCATGATTTCGGCGACTCCAGGAGAAACGCCAATCAGAAACGTTTGCGGAAAATTTCAGATTCCGGTCTGTCAATCCAGAAGTTTGCTAACGAGCAGGCTCCAGTCCAATTCGACACTGTGCTTCAAGCAGTTTTCGGAGTAATGGTCCACTGGTACAGAATTTGCCGGGCACTACACCCTCGAAAAGTCTCATATATTATTGGCCGGTTCAGTAGTTGCAGAGGACTTCCTCCCCTTTTACCGCACATCGTAAGATCACAAACGAATTATAATTCCGTATATGAGGATTGGCACAAGACGAGTCTTCTCTTGCAGTTTGCAGATCGTCTCATCGCTCGCTTCAGCTCAGATGTTGACCGACAATCGTATTATGCACATGATCAAGGCAGCCTGGTCATGAAGGTTCGCTTGGCTGACCTTGCGCTGCTAGGAATAGCGACCATCTACTTCCCGCTACTCCCGATTGGCATCGAAACTCAGCCCGACGTCATCGTTTTTCTACTTCTAGTCGGCGGTTCAATCCTCTACTCCAACTTTATAAAAGACCGTGGCCCAGAGATGAGATGGCTACGACTTCTTATTTTTCTCCTTGTTGGACGTACCCTCTTCGACACCTTCGCCTATCATCAAGCGCCTGTATCCCTACTTAAGTATCTGATTCCTCTGCTATTCTACATAGCGATGCGCAGGATCAACCTTAGTCCTTCACCACGCTTCTTCGACTGGTTTCTTGGTATTCATTGCATACTTGCATTACTGTACTTCGCAGGCCTTGCCAACTTTCTTCAGTTTATCTTTAAGCGCTACTCTACTGGTCAGGACACAGTTCGCGGATTCTCGTTTCTTTCGCAAGAGCCCTCCTACGCTGCCAGCTATCTCTTCGCTATCTTCATTGCCATTTATGTCAGCCATTTTCCCAGGCGCAAGATGTACCTCTGGACAACGCTTGCTCTGATCGCTATCACGAAGTCCCTCATTGGCGTAGTCTTAATATTGCTTGGCATCCTGCTCACACTAGAGTCCGGAGGGCTGGTTTTCCTTATCGGTGGCGTGGTCGCAACCATCGCTGTCTTGTCCACCGTGCTTGTATCGAGCGACACCAGTCGAATCGGACAATTCGTCGCAGCTTTACGTTCAATTGATGCGAACCATGTGCTGCTCTCTTTTGTCATCCTTGAGCCCAGCGGTACCGTGCGGATTCTCATGAACGGATACTCGTTCTTTATGGGATTTCACTCAGTTATAGGCTACGGAATCGGCAGCTTCTCCAGCACCTTTATCGCCAACGCACGCGCCTATGGGGCCAATATTTTTCTATACAATGATGCACTGGCTGACTTTTATCGCTACAATCTCAATATCTCACCGCAATCAGCCTTTGCAGCGCTTGCCTACGAAACCGGCATCTTTTCGATCCTCTACACCGCCCCATACTTCTACTGTATATATCGCACACGCAGAATGCGCAAACTCTGGATTGTCGCTTTTGTCTACGCAATGATCTGCCTTGTCTTTCAAAGTGAGATTTCAAATCCTACCCCGCTCTACATCCTTATGCTTCTCGCGAATTATGTTGAGTACAATGCGGGCGTTGCTAGGTAACGATCGCATCGCTTTTACAAATCAGCAGAACCAAATTTCGAGTTCCTCCAAGGCCAGGTTTGATTTTGGCTGTTACCGACCCTCACCCACTGCCAGAACGTCTTTCCACGCATTCTCAAAGCTGAGCTTGCTGAAAGAACGCGCAACCAATTGCGAACCTGTAAATGCGGCGCGTCGAAAAGTATCAAGATGCGACTCAGGGTAAAGAATCACATCGCTTAGTTGGGCTTCATTATCGAGAAGCTGCGGGTAGTCCTCAAGCCCAAGACCCTCAAAGGTAATTTCATTCCCCGCTACAGCGCATCCAAAAGTGAACGCCTCCAGAACCTTAGTCTTTAGGCCACCTCGCAGTACACCTGGAGCCAGAAGCACAGTGCCATCTGTGTATACATCGAATAGGCTTTCGGCGTAGCCGTGAAAGCGGATGCCGGGGGGGGGTGACCAATGGTGATTCATTGCGCCATATATATCAAGCGTTGCTGCTGGGCTCCACTGCTTCCACAACTCAATCAGACGGGCAATAGTTGAATAGTTCTGTGGAAGCGAATCAGTTCCTATGAAGGCGAATCGTTCAAAGTGAGTATACCGGCCAGGCGGTGCGACGGTCTCCACTGGCGGAGCGATGGCGATCACGCGTGCCTTGGCCCCGCTTTTGGAAAAGCGGCGCGTCAACTCTGCTGCTTCGACGGGTGAAATAAGGACTATATTGTCAGCACAGCGTCCGATTTCATCCTCTACCTGTCTTAAAGCCCGCGTCTCCCAACCTGCGATCAAGCTCGCCAGCAATGGATGCGTCAGAAAGCGCATGACCCAGCGGGGTGCATCGTCGCTCATATAGCCAAGCGACAGGCCGAGGCCGGATCTTTGCAGTAGTTCCATGCGCCGCGACATCAGATCGTCCATATCAACCACAATCTTCATCTTGCTGCGCATCCTTGACAGACGCTGGAGAAAGTAAAAACACCGCACGCCATCGCAATAGAGGATATCCGCTGGATTATCCCGCAGGTGTCGGAGAATGAGCTTATGGTTGCGGTTATCGCAGAACAAGAGGCACTGGAGCGAAGGCAGATGTCCCGTCAGCACCGTTCGGAGAGCCTGGAGAAGCGAACCCATCAGCGAACGAAGTTTGCGCTCCTCCAGTACATTTCTCAGGCGGAGGTGCTCGGCATGATAGTTGTTGGATATCTCCTCGCGTATCGCCTGGATCATTTTGACCCGACCGGCCAAGCGAGATGAATCGACGTCCCGAGTCCATAGCGCAGTCAGCTTGCCACGGAGCATTGGCTTCGACTCACCCGGCATAGGAAGGACTTCCCTTCTTGGCATTGGAGTGGAGCATTGCTTCAAGAAGCCCAAAAGCGGGCTTTGCGTAACTCAAGTGAATGGAATCGAACTGGTATCGGCTTGCATGTGCGGCGCCCCGCTGTACCATGTCTGTGGTGTCCGAGCAAATGCATTGCAACAGCGCTTTGGCGATGTCCTCCGCGTCGAGTGAACGAGCAAAAACTGCATCCTCGCCAATCAGCTCGTGAAACACGTCGATGGGGCTGAGCACGTTCGGTATTCTCATCATCGCGGCCTCAATGACAGGAATGCCAAAGCCCTCACCGGTGGAAGGCATGCAGTGGACATCAACTCGAGCATATACGGTCTGTAGCTCTGCATCGCTAAGCGTTGGCAAAACTGTGACCGCATCCTCAGGCAGCTCCGTCTCATGACGCCACCGTTCGACCAGGTCGCGAGACCCAGACATCGCCGCCAGTTCCAGGTGAAGATTGACTCCCTGGCTGTGGAGCAGCGCCACCGCTTTGAGAACCTGTTTTGTATTCTTGGTAGGCGAGCCGCCACCAAAATGAAGCACCCGGAATTCCCCTGATTTGCGAGACGCGCGGACCTTTGCCGGAGAATCGAAGCTGTGAGTCAAGGCGTTTGGAATGACAAGGACCGGACAGTGTGGGCTTAGTCTGGCAAGGATTTCGCGCCGAGACGTCTCGGAGACCGTAATCAACACATCGGCCTGGGCTAAAGAACGACGCAGCTTCAGACTGCGGTAACGATTACCAGCATTGAGATTGTTGCAATCAAGGAACAGGATGTCGTGGAGTACCAGTACCCGCAGGCTGCGATGGCTTAGGAACACGAAAGGGAGAACGTTGTGCGGGTAAAGCGCGATATCGGGGCGTAGCAGCTCACGCCATATCGGTTCCACGACTTCGCATAGGAGCACTCGTCCCAGGCCGGATCTCCACGCCGGTCTGGGATAGTCTTGCCTATGCCACAGCATCGCAGCCAAATGTCGGCTGAGCTGGCGCCCGTAGCGCCCCAGTCCTCGCGAGCTATTCCACTGGAGTCCATCGAAAAGGCAATAACTGAGCTGCTTTGAACTACCCATGGTATCGATTCTCTCGCATCATTCTTTCGCGGCTCCCTGTCTTATGCTTGCAGTGTCTTATGGCTACCGACTAAATATGCCTTGCACGCTCGACTCAGTCACTCTATCGTTTTGCAGGTGGCAAGGCCTGAGTCCTTCTATGACTCATTTGGCTATCCCGATCAAAGGGCTGTGCCCGAGCCGTGCACGAATGAACCTAACCATCACGTCAAAGCGTTTTCTTTTGAGGCAATAGCAAAGCACACTATACAGGTGAAACATTGGATAACGCCAGAAGCCGAGTGCGGCGTAGCTACTGTAAAGGCGAAGATAAGAGCTCAGCGGGAGATTGAGCTGGTCTTGGATATACGGGTAGAAATAATTTGCATAGTCACGAGTAATCGGTTGAACGACGTCGATACCGTGCGAGGTCCTAAGATGGCGCGCTATCGACAGAGCACCGCTAATCATATTGAGACGCGCCTCTGGGGTATATTGTCCAGGGACGTACATTCCCTTCTCCTTTGGACTGTTACCAAAATCAGGCGGTTCACTGTTTCTGCACAGCACAAGGATATCTGGAGTAAAGACTGCTGTGCGAGTTGCCAGCACGCTCGCCGTCAGATGCATCTGGTAGTACAGCGTTCCATCGAATCGGTCGGTCGCAGCAGCCTGTGCTGAATCGCGGTGAACGATGTAGCCGGAGATCACTCCCGAACGCCGAAAACAGAATGTGATTGCCTCTTTGCCCGCAGCGAATGCTCGCTCCTCAGTGAAATACCGCACTACATCCGCGAGGCGCTCGGGCACCTCATCAAACCATGCGTAACTTCGCAGAATAAAGCCGACCCCCTCGTGTCTGGCGACGATATCGTTGACACTGGCGAGAGCATTCGGGCACATAATGTCGTCATTGCCCATGAAAAAGCAGTATTGCCCCCGGGCCTTCTCTACAAGCTGCCGGATGTTGCCGTCATAACCCAGATTTTGCTCGTTTTCAAAAAAACGAATCTTGTCGCCATGAACGGCCATATATCGGGTAACGATCGCGGCGATATCTTTGCGTTCGCGAGATAAGTCTTCGCAGATCACGATCTCAAAGTCAGTAAAGTTCTGTGAGAGGATTGAGTCAAGGAGCGCTTCCAGGTGGCAGGCGCGGTTATAGGCTGGAATACAAATGGAAAAAAGCGGACGAGTGGCGCTTGCAGGAGCGGTCATGTCAGACAGGTTCCCATTGGGCTATATCTCTGTTGAACCGTTTGATCGGCTTCGCAGGCACGCCGACGACAATGGTTTCGGCTGGCACGTCGCGGGTTACCACAGAGTTTGCACCTATGATTGCTCCCTCCCCTATGACGAGTGGGCCGACGAGAACTGCGTTGTCGCCAATCCATACCCTCTCT
>DAHVOF010000200.1 GCA_027318945.1 Actinomycetota bacterium
CGCTAGAGGCTTCTGAGCCGCACCTATGCGGGAGCACGCCGATTCGCATTATTTCAAAGCCGGGCCAGAGCCATCTTCAGGAGTTCGCCAAAAAAATAGCGGCACACGCACTCGACTTCTTCTCCGAGTGGTTCTCGATACCCTATCCCGGCCAAAAACTCGACCTCATCGCAATACCTGACTTCGCGTTCGGCGCAATGGAAAATCTCGGCGCCGTAACGTTCCGGGAGACTCTGCTGCTGGTCGATCCCGAAAGATCCTCCCGCCAGGAACTCGAGAGGATTGTAGATGTGATTAGCCACGAAATCGCACACATGTGGTTCGGCGATCTCGTGACGATGAAATGGTGGAACGGTCTGTGGCTGAACGAGGCCTTTGCCACCTTCATGGAACTAATGGCCACCGACGATTTCAACCCAGCGTGGAACAGATGGGTGTCGTTCGGCCTTTCCAAGGGTGCCGCCCTTGCCACTGACGGTTTGCACAATACCAGGCCAATTGAATTCGCAGTCGTAAAACCCTCGGATGCCGACGGCATGTTCGACGTCCTCACGTACGAAAAGGGGGCCAGCATCCTGCGCATGCTGGAGAGATACCTGGGTCCCGACACCTTTCGGGCAGGCATTGCCCACTATCTCAATTCACACAAGTTTGCCAATGCTGAAACGACCGACCTCTGGACGGCACTCGGGAGCGTGAGCAAGGAACCCATCGAGGAGACCATGAGAGACTGGGTATTTCAAGGTGGCTATCCGATCATCGACGTAGCTCTCGACGGATCCCTCGTGAGACTTACCCAACAGCCCTTCTCATACCTTTCCGAAGCCCCCAAGGCCGAAGTTGACGAAAACGGTTCCCAAATAGGCAACCTGTGGAAGGTTCCCCTGAGCATTCGCATCGGAAACACTGAGCACAAACTCCTGCTCGGAGAGGAGGCAGCCTCCTTCGACCTCCAGAACACGCAAGAGCTGGTAATCGCTAATGCAGGAGGCTGGGGTTTTTTCAGGGTTTGCTACGCGGAGACTCTGCAGAACAGGCTTCTAGAAAATTTTTCTCAACTTGGCGACCTCGAAAAGTTCAACTTTGCAAGCGATATATGGGCGCAAGTCATATCACTTCGAATAGGCATCGGCTCGTTTTTCGACCTTCTGGCAGCTGTGCACGACGAGACTGATCCCAACCTTTGGGAGGTGGTCATCTCAGCCCTTTACCTGTTGGACTTGGCAGCCACCGACGACCAGCGCGAAGGGATTGCCAAGCGGTGCCGAGACACTCTCCTACCCGTACTAAACCAGATCGGTTTCGAAGCGCGCAAAAACGAGAAAGAGGGCACCTCGAGACTGCGGGCCGCAGTCATCCAGGCCCTTGGCACAATTGGAAGGGATGCCGAGACTATCGCCGAATGCAAAGACCTTTTTGTAAGAGAGATGTCTTCAGAATCAAGCATCGATCCCGACATAATCTCCGCAGTGCTTACAGTCGTAGCAGCCAATGGCGACGAAGCCGACTTTGCATTCATATTGGACAGGTATCGCCACCCTTCAACTCCTCAGGAGGAAAACCGGTACCTCATGGCCCTGGCCCGCTTCGAGCAACATGAACTGATCCGAAAAGTCCTAGCGATGACGCTCAGTGAGATACGGAGCCAGAACGGACCGTTTGTAGTCGCAAGCCTCTTGAGCGGACGCGAATCCGGCCCACTCGCCTGGAGATTCATTGCACAGAACTGGGACCAACTTTTGGAACGCTTTCCGAACAACACCATTTCGAGGATGCTTTCTGGAATCACTGCGCTTGTCACTGACGAGTCCCACTATCTTGAACGCGAAATTCGGGCCTTTTTCGATGACCACAAAGTTCCTACTGGAGAAAAGAGTCTTCGGCAGACGCTCGAGAGATATGCAGTGAATCTCGCATTCAGGAGGAGCTTTCTTGAGTATCAAATTTGAAAATTCCGGCGTTCGCCCGACGATTGATGTGGCAACAGACACAACCGATTGCGTACGCCAACGCCATCGCTGAAGTCCGAGCTGTCAGAAGGCGCAATAAACGCAAGGACCTAAATTGATATGATCTCCGTCGGCAAAGCTATGGAAAACCTGGACAAGCTTCTTCTCGAAAACAGAGGACTCATCAGAGCAACCAAAGGTTTCATGCCGCCTGACGAAGGCAGAGCTTTGGCAGTGTCGCTATTTTCATGTCCAATAATTAAGGGAATTCCTGCCGTGGAGATCGGATCGTACGTAGGACTGTCCGCGATCTACCTCGGAATCGCGGCACGAAGTCAAGGTAGGCTGCTAATCAGCGTAGACCATCACCACGGTTCGGAAGAAAATCAGGCTGGATGGGAGTTCCATGACAAGAGCATTGTCGACCCAGTCTCGCGAAAAATGGACACGCTGTACCTGTTCAGGAGAACGATGGAACTTGCTGGTTTGTCCAACTCCGTGATCATTGTTGCTGCCGATTCTCAGAGCTATGCCACAGTTCACGCTGGTCCCATCGCGTACCTATTCATCGACGGCGGCCATAGCCATGCCCAGACATTTTCAGACTATGACAGTTGGGTGCCAAAGCTAGTCGACGGCGGCTTTCTGGCAATCCACGACGTGTTCGAAGATCCTGAACTCGGGGGCCAGGCCCCTTACATTATCCATCAGCGCGCCAGCGCAGAAGGATTCACGGAGATACTCGCTCAGGGCAGCCTTAGAGTCATGCGAAAAGGTGGAGCAACGTAGTCCCCATGCTTTTCCCGGCTGTCGTGGAGAGTACAAAGCCTGCCAACACCACTGCTGCTACCGAATATGACGACTGCTCGAAAAGCGGGAACGATCCCCCGGTCGGACTTACCACCCCAGTCAAGTAACCTCCATTGTCACCGCGAAATCGCCCGAGCCCTAAGAACATCTCCTTAGCCAAGGCCTCCTCCCCTTCGATATGGAGTGCCATTGCCGCCTCGGCGGTCTCGGCAGAGGTAAACCAGGCGTTTCTTTCCAAGCAACGCACGCCCCAGTCCGGCTCGTAAAACCGGTCAAGAAACTGGTCGGACAGGGGAATGGACTCCGGGATTCCGGCAATGGCCGGATAATAGTGGTCCATGGCCCAACCAGACGTGTCGGCATACGGGCCCCTGCGAAACCGCACCGATTTCCTCAAAAGTTCCATTGCATCGAGGTATCGCTTGCTCCCGTTGATCCCGAAACGCTCGCACAACTTGGCAGCGATCTGGAGAGAATCGCATATTGACGAGGAGGCTGCTACGAGCGACGTCGGATACGGCTCTCCCGACGGTTCCAGCGCCCATGGAATGGACCCGTCCGCCCGCTGGCTGGCCACAACCCGGTTGACTGCCCGGAGCGCCATGTCAACATATGGCTCCATCAGTTTCCTGTCGTCAACGGCACGATCGATGAGAGAGACCAGCAACACCGGATAACAGCATGTGTTTGTATCCCTGCGCGGTTCAGCCACTCCATTTGAGAGATAGAAATGGCACCACGTGCCATCGCCGTTTTGCGCGTCGAGGAGCCACCTTAGCCCTGCGATGGCCTCGTCCATCCTGCCGCCAACAGCTAACGCCAATGCTGCTTCGGCGTGATTCCAGGGATCGGCCCTTCCTCCAGGAAACCATGGTACCATGCCGCTTTTGAGTTGGAGAGATGCCAGAAAATCGAGTGACGACTCGAGTTCAGCATCGTCCAGCATTGATTCAAAGATTCTGCCCGTGCCCACCTGCTTCCTTTCGCGCATAGAAGACAAGGCTTTTCCCCGCCAAAGGATTGAGCAGCCTTTCGGCTAGCCCAGTCCACTTCGGCTTCCTGGTAATTTCCCAAACCAGAAACCTATGGTAGCCCTGGAAAAGCTTCGATCTCGTATTGCTGACTCCCACTAGGCAGCGAATCAACCAGTAAGGGGTGTGAAACGCATGCGCGTGATGCGAGGCGATGATCCGGAGTCCCGCAGTGCTCGCAAGTGAAAAAACCTGTGATCTTCGGTAAATTCGAATGTGGCCTCCAGGAACATTGTGGTACTCAGACGACACCGCCCAGTAGAGCGCTTCGGGCACGAAGCGGGGCACCGTGACACAAAGCATGCCGCCCGGCCTCAAGATCCTGTATATCTCGCGCATAGCTCCTTTATCGTCCGGTATGTGCTCAAAGACCTCGGACGCAATTACGATGTCGAAGATCCCAGCCGCGAATGGCAGCTCTAAGCCAGACGCCTGTACAGCACAGCCGTAACCGCACCGTGGATCTTCAGCTACCAGCGCAGAAAAGAATTCAGGCACGGTCTCGATCTCGGTAAATGCGATATCCACCGCGACAACTTCTGCCCCCTGGGTAACTGCCCAGAAAGCGTGTCTTCCCGCTCCAGACCCAAAATCCAGTACAAGCTTGCCACGTATTTCACCAATCTCCGATGCTCTGACGGACAGCATCAGCGCTCGCCCAACGGGTTCTGCCTACAGATCACCGTGAGCCGCCAACAGTTCAAGGTAATTACGCTCCGTCACCCTCGCAGTCTCGCGCCACGTATAGCGGCTCATCACGTGCTCACTCCCGTTTCGACCAATTTCATCCCTCAGCATTTCAGAATCGAGGCCCTCAAGAATTTTTTTCGCCAGGTGCATCGCATCGCCAGCGCGAGCCGTCAGGACTGTTTCGCCATCATTTCCAGTGACCTCTGGCAACGCGCCGCCATCGGTCGCGACAAGCGCCACCCCACACGCCATAGCTTCAACGGCCGGAAGTGAAAACCCTTCGTACAGCGATGGAACCACAGCGAGTTCTGCCTCGTTATACATCTCAACCATCCTTTCCTGGCTGACGACGCCAGCGAAGCCGATATGTTCATCAAGACCAAGTTCGGTCACCCGTGCGGGAAGCTTCGATTCCCGATTCGGCATGCCGATTATTATCAGGCGGGCAAGGGGATAGACGCCTACGACCTCTGCCATGGCTTCGACAAGCACATGCAGCCCTTTTAACGGAACGTCTGCACTGGCAGTAGTCACTATTAGCCCACGCTCCTTTTTGATAAATGGAATGGGCCTAAACACAGACGTGTCGACACCTATCGGCACCACAGAGGATCGTGCAAGATCGACATGCATATACTTGCTGAGATCATTGCGGGACGTCTCCGAAACCGTGATCACCCTGTGCAAGCGGCTTGCAACCTGGGTCTGCATCCTGACAAAGCCATACCACCTTAACGCGCCGTATTTCGCCTTGATTCCTTTCGCATGCTCAATCGCCAAAAGCCTGTCTACAGTAATCGGATGATGGATTGATCCAATGACCGGCCAGCCGTCATTGACGAGCCGCATTATCGACCAGGAGAGGGACTGGTTGTCGTGAAGGATGTCAAACTCGTCTCGACGCGGTTCCAAGGCTTTGATAAGACGCCAGCCGAAGCTCCTCGGCTCAGGGAAGCCACCTGTTGTCATGATGGCAAACTCCAGCAAATCTGCAAACGATCCGAATTCCCCAACCTTCGGTATTCGAAATGGGTCATCAGAGCGATAGAGATCCAGTGAAGGAAGTTTCGTCATTTTCACAAGCGACTGGTCCAAGTTGGGATAGGGTTGACCGGAAAATACCTCGACTTTATGACCCCTCTTCGCGAGCTCCTCCGTGAGATGCTTAGTGTACACTCCCTGCCCTCCGGAATATGGATTGCCACGATAGACGCTGAATGCAATTCGGAGTGGTCTTACTTCGCCCGAAGCAGCCATCGCTCTACAACCATCCCCAAGCGTCAAGAGCGGGTCCTGTGGAGCAAGACATGCCAATCGCGATCGCCGCGGCGGCGTCAACCCCTAAAGGAAATAAACCTTTCACTGGATCTGAAATTACAATTCGACGGCTGAATGGAACCACTATAAACGTGAGAATAATTGGGGTGACGAAACCTTAGGGCACTTGTACCGATATGCGCAGCATGAAACGGTTCTCCTTTCGAGACCAGTTGGCGGCGCCCGAAGCAATTCTTACCAGTAATCGATCTCTTGGAAAAACCGCGCGCTTCGAAATTCGCGACGTGCCAAGCCGGCTACAACTCAGCAGGTCCTTGGACATCCGACGCTTCGAACGCTCCGGAACACAGCGATTCATCTGCCAAC
>DAHVOF010000215.1 GCA_027318945.1 Actinomycetota bacterium
GATGCGGCTTCCGCAGAATCTGACCCGTGCACCAGGTTTTCCGCCAACGAGAAACCGAGGTCGCCCCTAATTGTCCCCGGAGCAGCTTTCGCCGGATCGGTGGCCCCCATCATCGCCCTAATGATCGCCCAGCAATCCTCAGGCCCTGAGACCTCCATAACTACTGATGCAGAACGCGTGATAAATTCGAGGAGTTCATTGAAAAACGGCCTGCTTGCATGCTCCGCATAGTGCAGCTTGGCAGTCTCCTGATCGATAAGGCGCAGCTCAAGACGCGAGATCGTCAAACCCTTCCGTTCGATCCGGCCTATTATCTCACCCACAAGACCCCGTTCAACTGCGTCGGGCTTGCATATAACCAATGTGCTATTCACGCCGGATAAGGCTAGTCGGTTCGTGACGAAAGATTCACCGGGGAACACACCTAACTGTTCAGCTTGCTCCTAAATTCTTTTTAGTCAAGAGCTGCTCTCTGGCTTCGGCAACTGTATAAATGGAACCGCAAATCAACACCGCTTCGCCTTCCCTACAGAGTTGTATAGCGGCGTCGAGCGCATCCGTGACGGTTTCAAATCGCTGACAAGGAATCCCTGCAGCCTCCGCACCATTTAATATCTCTTGAACGGGCATAGCTCGAAAGGAGCGCGTTTCAGAGATCGAAACGCTGGCGATCTTGTCATTCTTGATAGCCAAGAACATTTGCATCGGATCCCTACCTGAAAGCATCGACACCACTAGATGCCATCGTGCAATGGACGAGAAATCACTTAAAATACTTGCTTTCGCTGCCGCCATTCCGGCCGGATTGTGAGCTGCATCAAGGATTGCTAGAGGTGACCGCGACACGATCTCCATTCTGCCCGGTGATGTTACGCGTTCAAATGCGGCGCGTACGACATCCTGGTCCAGTGCGCGACCAAAAAACTCTTCGGCCGCGCCGATCGCAAGTGCAGCGTTGTGACCCTGATGAGCTCCGTGCAGTGGCATGAAAATTTGATCGTAGGTCGCCCTGGAGCTCCTGACAGATACCACCCTTCCACCAATGGCCTGCACATTTGACCGAAGCTGAAGATCCTTACCAAGCACAGTTACGCTTCGGCTGGGCCGGGCAAGAAATATCTCAAGCAGATCTTCCTGGTCTACCCCTAGAACGGCGGCAGAATCATGCTTGATTATCCCAGACTTCTCGCGCGCAATATCAGAGAGTTCTGGACCTAGGACATCGGCATGGTCCAAGGCAACATTCGTAACTACAGCGACATCGCCGACTATGACATTTGTAGCATCCCATACTCCGCCCATCCCGACCTCAATCACAGCTACGTCAACGCCAATTGCGTCAAAATGTGAAAACGACGCAGCTGTGATTAGCTCGAACCAGCTAAGGATATTGCCAGATTGCTCCTCTATTAATTTGAGGCGTTGAAGTTCGCTCGAGAAGTCATCGTCAGAGATTTGTTCCAAACCGAAAAGTATGCGCTCATTTATTCTCATCAAATGAGGCGACACATATGTGCCGACCCTAAGCCCGTGCGCCATCAGCAAGGCCGTTATCATCCTTGAAGTGGACCCTTTTCCGTTGGTACCCGTGACATGAATCACGGGATAGCTGCGATGCGGCTCTCCCATCATCCTAAGGACTTCGTGCATCTTCGCCAGGGAAGGCAACGGAAATTCGGCATGCGAATTTCTCTCAAGATTTATGTGCCCATCCAGCCACCGGAGAGCATCGCCAAAGGAGAGATCGCCACCCACCCAAGTCACCTGGAGACGCTTTACCTGCAGCTTATGACGCGGCTCTGCGAGCCCGCTCCGGCCGATCTGGACCCGCCCCGCGAGGAACCAGCGTCGGTGCAGCTTTGTCTAGAACAACACTCCTGTCCACTACGCACCGCTGAACATCCGATCTCGATGGAATATCGTACATGACTTCGAGAAGAACCTCCTCGAGAATCGCCCTGAGCCCTCTGGCCCCGGTTCCCCTGAGGAGAGCCAGATCCGCAATCGCCTCCAAGGCGTCCTGGGAGATCTCAAGTTCCACACCAT
Organism: Actinomycetota bacterium; assembly: GCA_027318945.1. Lineage (GTDB taxonomy): Bacteria > Actinomycetota > Acidimicrobiia > Acidimicrobiales > Acidimicrobiaceae > SCQM01. The sequence continues at coordinate 2,047 of DAHVOF010000215.1, forward strand.
CCAACTCAAAAGTCCTCTGGTACTGCTTCACGAGAGCATTCTTCGGCTCAATGAGAATTTCGATCAGGGCGGCCTTGTCGAGGTTGCCGACTGCACCGACCACAGGGAGCCTTCCTATGAACTCCGGGATTAATCCGAACTTGAGAAGATCCTCGGGAAGAGCATGCTTGAAAATCTCGCCATCTTTGCTTGACTTTTCCGAAAGCTCAGCCTTAAAGCCGATCGACTTGGTGCCGATCCGTCCCTCGATGATGCGCTCCAAACCGGCAAACGCCCCACCGCAAATGAACAAAACGTTAGTAGTGTCGATCTGGATAAACTCTTGATGAGGATGCTTACGGCCTCCCTGGGGCGGTACTGACGCCGTGGTACCCTCAAGAATTTTCAGCAGCGCCTGCTGGACACCTTCACCTGAGACATCGCGGGTAATCGACGGGTTTTCACTTTTGCGAGCGATCTTATCGATCTCGTCAATGTAAATAATGCCTGTTTCGGCCTTTTTGACGTCGTAGTCCGCCGCCTGGATCAGCTTCAAAAGAATGTTTTCCACGTCTTCGCCCACATATCCGGCTTCCGTCAGGGCGGTGGCGTCAGCGATCGCGAACGGGACCTCCAGCAGCTTCGCCAAAGTTTGGGCCAAGAGTGTTTTGCCCGATCCCGTAGGACCTATAAGAAGTATGTTGGACTTCGCCAACTCAACGTCACTCGTCCGGGAAGTTCCAGCCTGAATCCTCTTGTAGTGGTTGTATACCGCCACGGCGAGAATCTTCTTGGCTGAGTCTTGCCCAACTACGTACCCGTTCAGAAAGTCAAAAATCTCCCGGGGCTTTGGAAGCTCATCGAACTTGACCTCGGTAGTCTCGCTGAGCTCCTCCTCGATAATGTCATTGCACAGGTCAATGCACTCGTCGCAAATGTATACACCAGGTCCAGCAATAAGCTTCTTCACTTGCTTTTGGGACTTGCCGCAGAAACTGCATTTTACAACTTCCGGTCCCTCGACAAACTTTGCCACTGCCATCCCCTTTTTGTACTGCTCACATAATTAATGCTCGGTTCCGCGTTCCCCGGGTCCGGCTTTCACGTCTCCTAACACAAAACTCTTGATATATCAATTGTAGATCTGATGACCTAGGCTACAGCCGCAGATGTGCCTTGCGGATCCCTGGCCGTCGTGATCACTTCATCAATAATGCCGTAAGCCTGGGCTTCCTTGGCATCTAGGACGAAATCCCTGTCCGTATCCTTTTGAATCCTCGACACCGGCTGGCCAGTATCAGCAGAAAGCATGTCATTCAACATATCCCGCATGCGCAGGATCTCTTTGGCCTGCAATTCTATATCCGTCGCCTGGCCTCCAACCCCGCCGTAAGGCTGATGCAACAAAACCCTTGCGTGAGGAAGGGCGAAACGCTTTCCAGTAGTCCCTGCCGCAAGAAGGACCGCCGCCGCAGACGCGGCTTGGCCGAAACAAAATGTGGACACGTTGGGCCGGATCACCTTCAAAGTGTCATAAATGGCAAAAAGGCCGGTGATCTCCCCTCCCGGTGAATTGATGTAAAGGCTAACGTCTTTTTCAGGGTCCTCGTACTCGAGAAAAAGAAGCTGGGCACAGATCAAATTTGCAACCGAATCGTCGATTGGCGTTCCGAGAATAATGATCCGTTCCCTCAGCAGACGAGAGTAAAGGTCGTATGCCCTCTCTCCCCTGCTTGATGACTCAATAACGGTCGGGACCAAGTAGTTATATGCCGTCATCTTCTCCACCTTTTGAAGACTCATCCGCTTCATCTTTGCTGGACTCCGTAACCTCGGTCAACGCCTCTTCGGATTTCGCATCGCTTTCATCAAGAAATTCGCGGCTAATAACGTTTCCCTCGTCATCTACAATTTCGACTAGTTCGAGAAATTGCTCGAGAGCCTTTGCCTTCGCCATCTCCAGTTCTACAACTTTTAGCTGGCCATTTTCCGTAATGCGTTGACGAAACTCTTCGAGATCAATCTGCCCGGCATCGGCATAGCGTTTTATCTCGGCTTCAAGATCCTCGTCAGCGACTTCGACTGCCATTTCTCTAACCAGCGCCCTTAGCACAAGGTCCACCCTTGCATGGTTTTGAGCATCGGCAAGAATCTGGCTAACCAACTGGTCCGATGTAGATCCAGTTACCACCAGGTACTGCTCCAAGGTGATGCCCTGTGACTCAAGACGGCTGGAAAAATCACGCAGCAGCGTATCGAACTCCTGCTGGACTAGCGCTTGCGGCAGCTCCTTCAAATCCATGAGTTCTATTAGGCCATCGAGAGCGCGATCCCGGAACAGCATCCGCGATCGCGACTTCTTTGTCCCGCCAAGTTGGTTCTTCAAAGAGTCCTCGAGTTCGGCCACCGTCTCAAACTCGGAAGCTTCGGAAGCCCACTCGTCGGTAACATCCGGAAGAACAAGCTGATTGACCTTTTTCACTTTCACAAAACATGTAATTGGGCCGTCGGCGCTACCTTCTGGTGCTGGCACCTCGAAAGTAACCTCGTCACCAATTACGTGCCCAGTGAGAGCTGCATCGAGCCCAGGGATGAAGCCATCTTCGCCGACACGGTAAAGAAAATCCTCGACGTCGAGATTGGGTACATGTTCGCCATCTCTTTCCGCGCGAACGTCAATGCTCACCTGATAGTCGACCGAAATTGGAGCATCGACCTCGGAGAGCTCTCCGAACTGCTCGCGCAGCCGCTGGAGTTGGTCCTGAATATCCTTTTCCGTGACTTCAGGGGTCGGAATTACCACCTTTACTCCCTGATATCCCGCGATACCTACTTCGGGCCTGACCTCTACGTCTGCTTCCAGAACGATCGGGCCGCTTTCCTCACCGGATTTGATATTCACGGTCTGAGTGGCTATAACGTCAAGATCATTCGACCGAATAGCCTCTCCCAGGAACCCTGGTATCGCTTCGTTGATGGCCTCAGCACGAATATACGTACGGCCGAGTTTCGCCTCCAGTACCTTTCTTGGGACCTTGCCCTGACGAAAACCGGGAATGCGAACATCCCTCGAGATCTTGCTTAGCGCTGCATTAACGCTTGGCTCTAACTCGGACTCATCGATGTCGATGATGATCTTTACAGTGGAACCTTCTGCTGGAGTAATCGTTGACTGCATATGGCTAAATGAGTTTACCCGACACGGAATTTTTCTAGGCCTAGAGTTCGTCCCATTGAAGACGGCCCTAGTCGCGACGAGTTCACTACGAAACTCGCACTTTAGAACTCTCTAGAACGGCCTCTTCGCCCAACGCAGTTCTAAGGCTGATGAAAATGTCAAGCCTCGATTACCAGGTCGGATCATGGAGGACTTTCAACCAAGTATCGAAGATCGATAGCCATAGCAATCCTGATGTACGAAACCTATACCCTACTGGGTATACTTCTAAGAAAGCTTTTGATTGTTGATAGGCGAGAAAGGAATGCGCTGTGCTGTTCAATAAGAGCACCAAGGCGGTTAACCCGCACGAAGCCAAAGAGCTGGTTGACCAAGGAACGTTATTGATCGACATCCGTGAACTATCAGAGTGGAATCACGGCCATGCTCCTGGAGCCCTGCATCTGCCCATGTCGACTATTCAAGAACATCTGCACAAAGTCTCCAAGGATGAGGAGGTAGTGGTGTGCTGCAGGAGCGGCAGCCGGTCCTCAGCGGTGGCCTCTTTCCTCGCGGCAAACGGGTACAGCGTAATTGATATGAAAGGTGGGATGGCAGCGTGGCACGCCCATGGGCTGCCAGTCATAAACTCAAGCGGCGTACATGGAAGCATTGTCTAACTGGACGCCCGCTAACCTACCTCAATTTTAGGAACAGCTTCTCCACGTCGCTCAAAGTGCACCCGCCTTTTCGGGCTTCTTCCGGATTCTCCAGGCAGTAGGAGATCTGAGATGCTACGAGACGAAATCCGATCTGCTCCAGCGCCTTCGACACAGCAGAAATCTGAGTCACGATGTCTTTGCATTGCCTGGAATCGTCGATCATCTTGGAAATCCCTCTAATCTGACCTTCGACCCTTGCGAGGCGCCGCTTGAGATCCTGGCGCTGGTCTTCATGCAAAATTATCGGAGCCGCAGCGACATCCGTGTCAAGTAGATCGGTTTCCTCTTGTACAATACCCATAATGGTATTCTAGAAGCTGATTGCGCGTTTCCAAACGGGATTGCGAGACTGAGCAGCAAGCGGTTTTTCCAACGTGGCACGTAATAAGATTCGAATAACACGCGCGCACCGTCGCATACTCGCATATCTTTGCCTCGGCAGCTGGGACACGCCCAACTCGTTGCGCTAAATTTCAAGAGGGCTAGTGACAAAACTAGCTCCAGCTGCCAACTCTAGCCGCCCTGGCAATTCAGTTCCCAGGCTGAGGAACTAAAAATCCCAGTGGTTTGCCAAC
>DAHVOF010000230.1 GCA_027318945.1 Actinomycetota bacterium
GCCTCTGAGATTTCCCCATGAATCCAGCGGGCCACCTTTATCTCGATTCTTTTCCCCCAAGAAATCAAGAAGTCCACCCCACGATCGTGGAACGCCAGGTCAGAGAATTCTAACATGGCCGAATCTTCTGCCAACAATCCAGTAGAACGCTTTGAACGCAACACTCCTAGTGAAAGACGACAAACTTTTTTTTCGATTTGTGTATCACTATCAACATACGCTAATGTCATTATCATATTACGATCTTAAGCCCTACGCAACTTGCCGGGACAGAGGAGTGATGGTGCTGGATTGGGAAAATTACGAGCTGCATGCCAAAGTTGGTGAAGGAAGAAAAGTTGATCTGGCGCAAGCAGGGGCGATGCGAGCGCGTCACAGTCCTGGAGAGGACATGAAAGAGGGGGCTCTCCCCTGGTATTCCCTGTCTAAGCCACTCACTGTCATCCTGATGAGTTTTGGATGCCGTCAAGGCCGCGATGCGACGAGGGCGAAAAGATCAAAGTTAGGCCCGTGTCGCCCTCGGAAACTGGAGCGAGTAATCGGACAAAAGGGCGTTTGGGGCAGAGACTGAAATTTTATTGGTTGGCATAATCCTGGAGGAAAGCACATATGAGCAAGGTTGACATTAGAGATCTTCGCGATTGGCTGAATGACGTTGAGAAGCTTGGCGAAGTTACGCGTGTTACAAAAGAGGTGGATCCACATCTCGAGATGGGCGCGCTTACGTATCTCAACGGGAAGAATTCAGAGCAGACCACGCTTCTTTTCGAAAAGCCCAAGGGCCACAAAGGCGACGTCAAGGTGCTGTTCAACCCAATTGGAAACTCGATGAACCGGCTATCTCTTGCAATGAGGACCCCTCCCGGAAAATCGCCAATCGAGCTGGTGCAGTTCATCAAGGAAAAGTTCGATGAAAAGATCAAGCCGGTCTCCGTCGACCCCAAAGATGCCCCCATTTTCGAAAACGTATGGATGGGTGACGACATCGACATGACCTACTTCCCGACTCCGACCCACTGGGCCCGGGATGGAGGTCCGTACATAGGCACCGCAGACGTGATCATCACCCAAGACCCTGACTCCGGACGCGTAAACCTGGGAACCTACCGCCAGATGATCGAAGGCAAGGACAGGGTCGGATACTACGCATCGCCGGGAAAGGACACTCTGCTCGACCGCGAGAAATGGTGGGCCAAGGGCAAGCCGTGCCCGGTAGTAAGCGTCTACGGAGTCGACCCTCTGCTTTTCATCTGCGCGGCGACTGGATTTCCGAAGCAGGAATCTGAGTACGACGCAGCCGGGGGGATTCAGGGCTCACCGATCGAAACCGTGCCAGGCAAGATTACCGGCCTACCTATCCCTGCACGTGCAGAGCTGGTGATCGAGGGGTACTCCTATCCAGACGGCGGGCAGGAGGAAGGTCCGTTCGGCGAGTTCACCGGATACTACGGCAGGCCTGGGCAGGAGCAGACGCCAAGCATTGACATCAAGGCGGTCTACTTCAGGAACCAGCCGATCATGACCGCCGCTTTGATGGCTGACCACCCCTCGTGTGAGCAGAACCTGTTCCTCGCGGTTATGCGTGGTGCGCGCGTCTGGCGCGATCTGGAAGCGTGCGGCATTCCAGGAGTCCAGGGCGTGTGGTCAGTGCCATCCGCTGCCGGAGGCTTTGGCATGACGGTCGTCTCCCTAAAGCAAATGTATGCCGGACATGCCCAGCAAGCAGCTGCCATTGCCGCGCAGTGCGCTGGAGGCGCCTACTTTGCCAAGTTCATCTACGTGGTAGACGAAGACGTGGACCCATCGGACCTCGAGCAGGTCATCTGGGCCGCGTCTACGCGATGCAGGGTCTCCGAAGACATAGACATCCTGCGCAACACTTGGTCGACTTATCTCGACCCCAGCAAGAACCCTAATGAGGAGAGGCCGTATGGCTCCAAGGCTCTCATTTACGCATGCAAGGAGTTCAAGAACATCAAGAACTTCTCGCGGAGGACAGCCTTGACGACCGAGCAGTACGAACAGGCCGTCAATCGCTGGGAGGAGTTGGGAATGCCCGGCAAAGCTCCCACGCTGAAGGTGTTCGACAACCTCGAAGAAGAGTTCAGAGCCTAAAACGCTGCTAGGCGCAACAGCGCCTCTGGCATGTCTGTGAGCAATCCCCGCCGGCAGAGCAGGGATTGCTCATATCCAGTGCAATCGCTTTCGGAAACACCTCTCATATGAAGTGATTATTCGTCATCTTCGCGATAGGTTGGCAGGATGCCAGCAAGCGTTCCGATCGTCCCATTAGAACGAACTTGTGCCACCGATCCGTATCGAAAGAGGCCGCGGCCATGCTGAGTCCTGCATCTGCTGCAGCCTCCACGGTTGGATGCGCACGCGAGTCGACTTCCCGTCCGGCAATCTCCGAGACCTGGACGGCGCCCCCATCCAGCCCGTACAGCCATCTTTGGTTGGGTAACAACTCCTTTTTTCTTCGCAACCGGGAAATCAGATGGCGCCCTGGCCGGCGTTCGTAGCCGCCGGATGCTTGATCGGCATCCTCACGGGTCTTTTCGGAGTAGGCGGCTCGTCGGTAGCTACGCCCCTCCTCTCTGTCCTGGGCGTGCCGGGCCTCCTCGCTGTGGCCTCCCCTCTTCCCGCCACGATACCCTCGGCTATCCTCGCCTCGATTCCCTATCTGGCCCGGCACGAGGCTAGGTTCCGAACCGCAGGATGGTCACTATTGAGCGGCGTGCCGGCGACGGTGATTGGCGCCCTGCTCTCAGAAGTCGTAGGCGGATCGCTTCTCCTTCTTGCCTCCGGAGCCGTCCTTGCTGTTCTGGGCTTGCGTGTCATGCGCCCTCTGAGCGACAGCGCCGTTAGCAAAGGGGGCGCCCGGAGACAGGACCGGGCCTTGCTCGTTGCGACTATGTTCGCAGTCGGAGTTTTTTCCGGCCTCCTTGCCAACGGAGGCGGGTTCCTATTGATACCCCTCTACCTTTTAGTCTTCGGTCTTGGCATGCGCGAGGCCACCGGCACGAGCCTTGTCGTCATAGCGGTACTTACGGTTCCCACCCTTGCAACGCACTGGGCACTCGGCCACATCGACTGGAAAGTGGCGCTCGCCTTTCTAGCCGGCGCCGCTCCGACAAGCTATTTCAGCAGCCGTCTTGCCCATCACATGCGCAGCGCGACGATCCAGAAAAGCTTCGGGTTGTTCCTCGTGGCATCCGGCGCAGCATTCGTCGCCTTCAGGCTGGTTCACTGAACTCGAGCTCGCAGGACTCTCCTCCCGCGCGGCACGGGGGGCCCTACGCTATCGATGCGGGCATCGACTCCCAGCCCATGTGGTGGCCGAATACCATCCCGCTATTCTCCGGCTCCGCGGACAAGCGATAATGCGGAAATGAGCGCATCATCTCCTTAAGCACGGTGTTCATCTCGAGCCTCGCCAGATGCAGGCCGATACACATATGAATCCCGTAGCCGAACGCGAGATGTTGTACCGGACCGCGCCCGACATCGAATCTCTCGGGGTCTTCGAACTGGCGGTCATCATGGTTCGCCGAGGCATAGAGCAAGGCCACTGATTCGCCTGCGCTGATCTCCACCCCGCCGATCACAGTATCGGCGTTGGTGGTCCGGCCCTCGAGGTGAATTGGAGGATCGCACCTCAAGGTCTCTTCCACAATTTGGGCGCCCATGCCGGGATCGTCCAGATAGGCGCTTTTCACGCTGTCTGCCGAGGCGTATCTCAGCATCGAAGAGATCCCATCGATGGCGGTGTGGTGGCCTGCAAGAGCAAAGCCATGAAGCATCCCGACAAGCTCCGACTCGGTAAAACGCTTCCCATCCACCTCCTCTGAGCAGAGCTGGCTCAGGAAGTCGTCCTTGGGATGGCGCAGACGCTCTTGAACGGTCTCGATCAAGAACGCCCAGAAGTCCGCATGGGCGTGCTCGCTGTTTGCGAGGTCGGCGTGAACGAATTTCAGTACGAGTTCCCTGTTGCGTCTGCGGGTCTCCTCATCAAAGCCGAGAATCCGGCCCACAACATCCTGCGGTATGGGCTCCGCCAAATCGGTGACGATGTCGAACTCCCCCTTCTTCGCAATCGTCCGAAGAAGCTCGGTTACGCTCTCTCGCACTCCATCTGAGAAGTCATTCATCCTCTTCTGGAGAATCGGAGCCTGCATCGCCTTGCGTATGCGTGTGTGCTCTGGAGGGTCGGTCTCAATCAGCCTTGTCTTTGGCCTGTCGCTCCAGTTCTGCTTGCCGATCTCAAGCGCGTTTCGCGACGAGAACGTCTTGTGATCAAGCGCCGCCGCGCGGACCTCCTGGTATCGGGTTACACACCAGAAGCCACCCAGCGCCGCGCTGCGCACCACGGGACCCTGTTCGCGCATTGCCCTGTAAATTGGCCAGATATTCTCATGGGTGATCCTTCCATCCCATGGATTGAACTCGCTCAATCCCCACTCGGGCAGCAAATCAATATTCTCAACTGTACCCATGCACCTGCCTCACTGAATTGGAGTCCCAATACGACGTTGAAGCCGGGCGAAATCAACACAAAACTAGATGTGATCTTTGCCACTTTTCAGACTTATTCTTGTCAAACTAGTACGGGTCGGACAGATTTCGGGATTGCATTCCACAAATCGCCTGCTGCGCCGGCAGCCTCTTCGAATTCGAACAAAGCTGAAGCCGCATCCAGCCGGTTGAGAACCGGGCGTTCAGATCCGCTGTTCAAGAAAGGGCACCAGCCCGCCGGCCTCGATGATCTCGAGCAGATGGCTGGGTAGAACCAGTCCTTGATATGCGGCATTGCTCGTGCGATCGACAATCCGGCCCTCCACCGGATGAAGTTCGAGCTGATCGCCGTCGTCGATATGGATGGCCTCGGCACACTCGATGACCGGAAGTCCCAGGTTGATAGCGTTACGAAAGAACAGGCGCGAGAAGAACACGGCCACGACTGCCCCGACCCCGAGATGGCGAAGCGCGAGCACCGCCGTTTCGCGGCTGGAACCAGATCCAAAGTTCCTGCCGGCGACAATGATGTCCCCCGGGGCAACCTCGCGGGGAAACTCCGGCCGCAGATTCTCCAGGCAGTGTGCCGAGTAGACCTCAACCCCCTGGCGGGTGTATTGGCCGATTGCCATTTGCCCGGAATCGATGTCGTCTCCAAACTTCCATGCTCGCCCAGACAGGTGGAACTCCATTGCCTCTCTCCCGTTCCTCAAATGTATGCTCTTGGGTCGGAGATCTTGCCCTCCACTGCGGCAGCCGCGACGCTTGCGGGCGACGCCAGAAAGACTTGCGAAGAGGGGTCACCCATCCTTCCCTTGAAGTTGCGATTCGTGGCGGAGATGCAGACTTCGCCTGCTCCCAGCACTCCAGAGTGTCCTCCTCCGCAAGCACCGCATCCAGCTGCGGTTATGATCGCACCACTCTCGTAAAGCGTCTCAAGGATCCCGCTGCTCAACGCTTGCTGATACACGGTGCGAGATGCCGGACATACTATGAGGCGGACCCCAGGAGCGACCCGGCGGCCCTTCACCACTCGCGCCACAATGGCGAGATCAGAGAGCCTTCCTCCGGCACAGCTCCCGATGTACGCCTGATCGATCCTCTCTCCCAAAACTTCCGTGGCCGCACAAGCGTCGGCTGGGTTGCCGGGAAGCGCCACCATCGGAGCCAAGGCGGCAGCAGAGTACTGCTTCCTCTGGGAGTAGACCGCATCCGGATCCGCGTTCAACGGCTCGATCGATTCGAGTTCCTCTGGGGAAATCCGCTGGCTCAAGTACTCGAATGTCTTTTCATCTGGAGCTATCAGGCCCGCTTTCGCCCCGCCTTCGACCGTCATATTGGATAGGCATAGGCGCTGATCAACGGGCATCTCTCTAACTGCCTGACCACCAAACTCAACAGCACGGTAGGTGAGCCCGGCGCTGCCGAAATCCCCGAGTACCTGCAGTATCATGTCCTTGGCCATCACGCCGTCCTGAAGAGCCCCGTCCCATACGACCTTCACCGTCTCGGGTACGCGAAACCACATCTGTCCGGTCACAAGCACGCCGAGCATCTCCGTTGATCCGATGCCGGTGCTGAACGATCCCAGCGCGCCACCCGTCACTGTATGGGAATCGGTGCCAACCACCAGATCTCCGGGACGGACGTAGCCCTTTTCGACCATCACCTGATGGCATATCCCCTCGTACTCATGGAACCGCTGGATGCGGTACTCCTTCGCCCAGTTGCGCGTAAGGGTAAGGAGATCTGCCTGCAATATGGTTGACGGCGGCGCGCAGTGATCCGATATCACCACGACCCGCTCCGGGTGCTTGATGCGGTTGCCCAGGCGCCTCAGCTCGGACTGGACCATCTTCGGACCCAGAGGATCGTCCATCATAGCCACGCTGGGCTCGGCCCAGACTATGTCGCCGGCAATCACCTCGCCATTACCACTGTGCCTAGCGAGAACCTTTTCCGCGAGCGTCTTACCGGTGGTCATCGCCCATGCCATTTCGCGTCTTCACAGATCTGACCTTTGCCGATAAGAGCCCAGATTCCCTCCCGACTTCACCTTTCCAGGAAGCGGGTGCCCCACAATCGTCTCAGCCATCAGCGCGCATTCGATCATCGCATCGAGATCGACCCCGGTCTCGATTCCCATTTCCTGGCAAAGCAGGACAAAGTCTTCGGTGGCTATATTTCCGGCAGCGCCCTGGTGGCCAGCGAAAGGGCAACCTCCCAGGCCACCCACGGCGGTGTCGAAATCGTCGACGCCGAGAGACAGCGCCGCATACGCGTTGGCGAGACCGAGTCCGCGGGTATCGTGGAGATGCAAGCTGATTGCGAGTTCCGGCCAGCGGTCACGTATCGCATCGACTGATTCAGCGACCTGGCGGGGATTGGCCCAGCCCATCGTATCCAAAAGCCGTATCTCCTCGACGCCCAGCCCTTTCGACAGTGCAAGTTCTTCGAGACGCCTGATCCATCCGAGAACGCTCGAAAGCTGAATGTCTCCCTCGAAGTTGCATCCGAACGCGGCAGCCACCCCCAACGTGACTGCGGATACCCCCCATTCGCTGAACACGTCGGCACGCTTGGAAAGCTCGACATAGGCCTGTTCGTGGTTTGCACGCTGATTTCGAATCGAAAAAGCTTCACTGGCCGAGATCGTCAGCCCATGCTTGACTCTGAGCTTCCCCGTCTGGCTAGCACGCTGCATTCCGCGAAGGTTCAGGTACGTGCCCGTGTAGGTTACGCCCTCGTGCATCTGAAGCCTGTCGGCAAGCGCTTCAGCGTCGGCCATCTGGGGGACCACGTCTGGCCGCACGAACGAAGCCACTTCAATGTCAGTAACACCGGTCTGGGCCAACGCTTCGATTAACTCGACTTTAATATCGGTGGGAATAACGGCTTTTTCAAACTGAAACCCTTCTCTGGGTCCAACTTCGCGGATCGTAACTCTATCGGGAAAACTCATCCGACCTGCTCCCTTTTTCGACTTGCAGAAGGCCACCCTCCGCCTGGACCAGACCATCATCCTTCATTGACCGAATCTCTGAAGTGGTGTACCCGAGCTCTTCGAGGATCTCATCGGTGTGTTCGCCGAGCCTTGGAGGCTGACGCACGACACGATGCGACTGCCCCTCGATCACAACCGGCATCATTGGCATCTTCAACTCCATTTCGCCGGTGGGATTGACGTTGAGCCAATGGCCCCCTTGGTTCAGATGCGCATCGGACAGCAGATCGCTGGGATTGTTGACCGGAGCATAAGGAAGGTTTTCACCGTCCAGCAACGCAGCGATGTCGTCAAAGTCCATCCCCGCGATCAACTCGGCGAGTCTTGGAATTATGCGGGCATGGGCCGCGACTCGCTGGCTGTTGGTTTCCAGCTCAGGATCGGCTATCCAGTCCGTCAATCCCAAAGCCTTACAAAACCGGATCCAATGCCTGTTGCTCGTCAACGCTATGAATATCTGCCGGCTGTCCCTGGTTTGAAAGATCTGATAAACACCCCAGCCCATCTGACCTCCCATTGCACGCACCGGCAGCGGCTCTGGAACCTTGCCGGTGATCTGGGCGCGAGAGATGTGCTGGCCGACCCAGAATACGGCGGTCTCGAACAATCCAGCGGTGACAACCCCGCCCTTGCCTGAAGCTCCCTTTCGCATCAGCGCCGCAAGGATACCGATTACTGCATACGTCGCAGCCCCGATGTCGACGATCGATGCGCCCGCCCTGAGGGGCTGGCCGGCCGGACCGGTCATAAATGCCAGACCGCCGGCCATCTGGGCCAGCTCATCTAAAAACGGACGGCTCTTGTAGGGTCCGTCTAAAAAGCCATTGATCGAGCAGTAGATGATCCCGGGGCGAATCTTTTCAGCCCATTCGAAGCCGATCCCCCACCGATCCAGCTGGCCAGGGGAAAAGTTGTCCAGCACGACGTCAGCATTCAGGATGAGCCGTTCAAACACCTCGACACCCTGCTTGGACTTCAAGTCAAGAGCCAAGCTCCGCTTATTGCGATTAAGGAAGAAGAAGGTGCTTCCATGGTTTGGCATGTTCCGCGCCGCATCGCCCACTCCAGGCTGCTCGATCTTAACCACGTCCGCCCCAAGGTCGGCAAGCATCAGTCCCGCACTCGGCCCCGCGACGATATGCCCGAGCTCCACCACCTTCACTCCCGAAAGAGGCAGGTCCGAAATCGCTTCTGTCATTAACCCGACCCCTTGAGCCCACCCGCTCCCGCGCAGAGATCGGCAACGTTCTGTCCGGACAGCCGGGGACGAGCCCCACCAAGGGGGGCATCGGCAACGGCAACATCCACCAGGGCTGGACCCGGATGGGAGAAAGCCCACTCCAGAGCTGCCGACAGTTCGTCCGCCGTCTCCGCCTTGCGCCCTTGAACACCGAATCCCTCAGCTACAGCCACGAGATCTACCTCGGGATCAGTCAGATCGACACCAGGGAACACGTTCTCCATCACTGCCCGGTTGCCGTACTCGACCATTCCTGCCTTGACCGCTAGATATTTGCGGTTGTTAGGGACCACGACCTTGACTGGGAGATTTTCTCGAGCAGCCGTCCAAAAGGCCTGAACCGCGAAGAGGAGGCTCCCGTCGCCGATGACACCGATGACCGGCCGGTCCGGCCAAGCCATCTGCACTCCTAGAGCCGCTGGCAACCCCCAACCCAGCCCGCCACCGCTCGAATGAAAGTAGTTTCCCGGTCGCAGCGGATAATTGTCCAAAAGTGCCTGCGATGAACGGATTGCCTCGTCGACGATTACCGATTCTCCCGGTGCGTACAGTGCCAGCATCCTAGCCAGATCTTCCGGCGTAAGGGTTTCGCCGGCTCCAGTGCGAACATTCTCAGTCCCAGCCGGATTATTTGCCGGCCAGCTTTGCCTGCGCTCGTTCACCCGCTCTGTCACCCAAGGCACGTTGGCCTCGGTAAAAAGCGGCAAAAGCTTTTCGAGAAGCGGCCGAACTGACGCCACAACTGGAATCTCCGGCGGGTAGAGCTTGCCCACCTCCCACGCATCGCGGTGCACATGAACAAGCTTGGCGTTCCCGGGCACATCAGGAGAAGATACGGGCGAGAACTCGACCGATAGACGGCAGCCCAGGGCAAGCACCACATCGCACTCTCGAACCAACCGGTTCGATGGACTGTACTCTCCCGCGTAGGCGGGATCGTCCTTAGCGATGTTCCAGGTTACCGCAGATCGCCGGGACTCTTGGAACACCGGAATGGCAAGAAGGTTGGCAAGCTCCGAGACCAGCTCGGAACTACCCGTGGAAGAAACTTCGTCGCCAGCGACGATAACAGGCCGCCTCGCTCGCGCAAGCGTCTTTGCGATAAGTTCCACTTGGCGGTCGGAAGGCCACGCGTCCTCTTCGACGAATACGGGCCGCTGAACTCCCACGAGTCTCCGGTCGACCTCCTGTCCCAAAAGATCCTCCGGGTAACAAAGGTAGACCGGAGCGAACGGGGCTGTTCCGGCGACCTTCATTGCGCGAAAGACTTCGTTGGCTATCTGATCCGGATGAATCCCCTGCCAGGACCACTTGGTCACGGGGCGGGCCCATTCAGCAAGATCCGGACCGACGCAGAAGCCATCCCTTCCCAATATCCTTGAGTCCTTATGGGTGGCTATAGTCACCACCGCAGAACGGTCCTTCCAGGCGTTGAACATGCCGGTGAGGCCGTTTCCCGTGCCTACCGTTGTGTGCAGGTTTGCTACAGCGGGTCGCCCGGTGGCCCGCGCATATCCATCCGCCATGCCTATGACGACGCTCTCGTGCAATGCCAGCACATAATGGAGGTCAGGCTCATCGAGGAGAGCGTCAAGCAGCGGTGCCTCGGTGCTGCCAGGCAGGCCGAAGATGTGCGTGACACCACTTTTCTTCAATGACTCAAGCAGCAGCTCAGCAGCTCTCACAGCTCAACCCCCAATGTCGGCCTATGCCAATGACGAGATCTGGACTATGACTTAGGCAGGTACTGGTTGGTGAACTTCGTCTCGACTTTTTGAGCCTGGCTAGGCGTCAGATCACCGTTCTGAACGAATACCTGCGCCACATTCTTCCAAGCAGTGGCCGTAGTGGCAGCATTAGCAGCGAAGTTGTATTGCGGAATCGCATATGCCAGAATGCTGGGACTGATCGCCGAGTACAGCTTATCGATGTAGGGCATGGCCTTCGATGAATCGTTCACGATGAAGTTGTTTGTCTCGGCGAAGGCCGTGGCAACCTCCTTCACTATCGTCGGATTCGCCGCGGCATACGCCGCCGAGGTAATGACCTGTCCAAATGCGGCATCTTTCAGCGTGGGAATCTCCGTTGCCTTCACCCCCAGCACTCCTACGCCTTCCTGGCTGGCCATCTTCGAGAACGCCGGGTCGAATATCGTCGCTTGGATCTCTCCGCCCTTCAGCGCCGCCAGGTTCGATGCAGGCGATCCGATCGCAACTTCGTGATAGTCGACAACCGGCTTGAGGCCGACGCTCCCGAGCATGAAGCGCACTGCCAAGTCGGTGATGGATCCGGGCGCGGTAATTCCAATCTTCGCCCCTTTCAGGGCAAGCAGCCTTGCATTCAGGCTCTCAGACGAGGTCAGCCCTTTCGACTGTGCGAAAGATTTGCTCACTTCGATATCGAGGTTGATAGAGTTCGTCAGAGCTGCAATGCTGATGAGGTTCACTCCCTTGCTGTCCGCAAGAAGAACGTCGCTTGCAACGCCAGCGTCGAACTGGGCGCTTCCGCCAACCAAAGCCTGGGCTGCGGTCGACCCCGCCTGAAGCGGGATGACGGTGACCGAGAGGCCGTTCTTTTTAAAGAATCCTGCCGCATTGGCGACTGTGACCGGAGCGTAAGCCGGCGCAGAAACCGCCTCAACCATCGTTATATGGGTCAACGGCTTCGATGACGAGGTGGCCGCGGTTGTGGTGGTAGCCGAAGCAGAGCTAGCTGGCGCGGATGATCCGCACGCAGCAGTAGCTACCCCGGCGAGAGCTAAGCCTAGCAATAGGCGTGACTTTCCCATATGACTATCCCCCCGATAGTTTGCACTACAGCCAAAATGGCGATTTCCAGGATTCTATCAGCAATGACCGGACCGGAATGGGTCGGCCAAGAATCGTCAACTTGGCTCCTGCTCTTTCCGGTTCGCTGGCGAAGGCGTCAATTGGCCTGGCACCGCCTCAGCCAGCCCAGTCTACTTTGCGTGCGGGCAGCCAATTCAGTCCTCTACCACAAGTCCCGCTGAAACTGAAAAGCTCCAGAGCTCATGACACACGACCAGCTGCTCGATGAAGCTGCGGCTGTCACCAATAGCCAGCGACAGTCTGCACATATCGTCCGCAAGCGTAAGAGACTGCGCGGCAACGCCAGCCAGAGCGGAAAACGGCACGGCTTCCACTTCGTTGCGAAGCTCCGATATCCGGCGCACGGCCAGATCGTCCCTAGCCACTCCCTGAAGTTCGCCGAGCAGGAGTGACAGCTCACCTGCTATGTAGTGCCAAGTCATGACAATGGCACCCCACATTCCATTCCCGGTCCGGGCAGGCCGTCTAAAAGACCGCCCGCCCGACTAAATCGGTAAAACCCGGGCTGCCTGGAGCGGCTGGCAACGTCAGCCTCTAATCGGCGTGACCGTAGCTCCTGATCTCCTCCAGCTCCTTTTCCGAAAGCTCTCGAGGAACCTCACCTTTGGCAAGCTTCTCGCTCTGCACATGATGCCGGATCCCCTCGACAACCTCCGCGTTGGCAAGAGTGGTGAGGTCGCCCGCATCCGAAAAGTTGGAGATGCCCGCAATGACCCTCCGCATTATCTTCCCAGAACGAGTCTTGGGCATGTCAGCCACTATCCAGACGTTCTTCGGGCGGGCGATCTTGCCGATCTCGTTCTCGATCGCCTTCGTCACTTTGTCCGAAATCTCCTTGCTCGGCTCGAAACCCGGCTTCAGGGAGACGTACATCTCGACGATCCTGCCACGAAGCTCGTCCATCACGGGCACGGCGGCGGCTTCGGCAATCTCCGGAACAGTCAGACTGGCTGACTCCAATTCCTTGGTGCCAAGCCGGTGCCCCGCCACGTTGATGACATCGTCGACCCGGCCCAGAATGCGGAAATAGCCATCGGCGGCTTTGAGCGCTCCATCTCCCGCGAAATACGGCCAGTCATGCCAATCCTTGCTGTCCGGATTCTTGCAGTACTTCTCGTAATAGATCTGGACAAACCTCTCAGGCTGTCCGTAAACCGTCTGAAAGATTCCTGGCCATGGATTGCGGATGCACATGTTGCCGGCCTTGCCGCTTCCCGCCGCCACTTCGTTGCCATCTTCATCCAGGATCGTGGGATACACTCCCAGGACCCCTGGCCCGCAGCTTCCAGGCTTCATCGGTTGGAGGCCAGGAAGGGTGCTCCCGAGGAATCCGCCGTTCTCCGTCTGCCACCAGGTGTCGACGATCACCGCCTCACCTTTTCCGACGACTTCGCGATACCAGCGCCAGACCTCCGGCTCTATGGGCTCCCCCACCGTAGTCATGTGCTTGAAATGGTAATCGTACTTCTTGGGTTCGTCGGGACCCAGCTTGCGCAGCATCCTGATCGTAGTGGGAGCGGTATGAAATATCGTAACGTTCAATCTCTCGGCAATTCGCCAAACTCTTCCTGCATCAGGGTAGGTCGGAACCCCCTCGTACATTACTGTCGTCGTGCCGAGCGAAAGCGGCCCGTACACAATGTAAGAGTGTCCTGTGATCCAACCGATGTCCGCCAAACACCAGTAAGTGTCCTCCGGGTGAATGTCTTGATAGTACTTGGACGTTCCCGACACGTACGAAAGATAGCCACCCGTCGAGTGCTGACAACCCTTTGGCTTGCCCGTAGAGCCGCTCGTGTACATTAGGAATAGGGGCGCTTCAGCCGGCATCGAGACGGGCTCCACGACGGCGTCCTTGTGTTCCTTCATCGCTTCGTCTACGAACACATCGCGGCCTTCAACCATCGGGCTGCTCGACCCATACTTCCCTGGATACCTCCGCCAAACCAGGACCTTCGCTATGTCAAAGCCGGCTTCGTGCGCGGTCGCAATAGCCTCATCCGCCTTTGACTTGTGATCTATAAGCTCGCCGCTGCGGTAGTAGCTGTCCATGGTGATGAGAACATGACTTCCTGAGTCCGCTATCCTTCCCCCGCAAGCGGCACCGCTGAAGCCGGCAAAAACCTCGGAGTGTATGACTCCAAGCCGGGCGCATGCAAGCATGGTTACCGGGAGCTCGGGGACCATCGGCATGTGAAGGGTGACCCTGTCGCCCGTTTTCAGGCCGCAATAATCACGCAGCACGGCGGCAAACTCGTTCACTTGCCGGTAAAGCTCCTGGTAAGTGATGGCAACGGTATCTTCGCTCTCAGGCTCGGGTACCCATATGATCGCGGCCTTGTTGCGATTCTTCGCGAGATGCCTGTCTACACAGTTATATGAAGCGTTTAGCTTCCCCCCCACGAACCACTTCCAGAAAGGGGGGTTGCTCGTGTCAAGAGTCGTATGCCAGTAGTGGTCCCAACTGAGCAAATCAGCATACTCTTTGAAGCACTCGGGGAAATTCTCCTCCCTGAACCGTTCGAGAATGGCAGGGTCGGACGCGTTGGCCTGTCCGATGAATTTCGCTGGTGGATAGTAAAGGTCTTCCTCACGCCAGTGAACTGCGATCTGGGCTTCAGAAACCTGGACCTCTTCCTCTGTCGACATTTATCGACCTCCCCGGCTATCGCGGCGAAACAGCGAATCCCAATTTTATTGCTAGAACTGAAAAATGTAAATAGAGCCATTGCCAGCTGAACCCCGATCAACCTACTTAGATGCGCTCAGCTGCTGCGAGGAACCGGTTTCTCGTGCAAATTTCCGTGACAGAATACGGCCGTTAACGTAGGCGGGCGAAGCTTCGAAAGCCTCGCCCGTCTCCACCAACCTTGACCCATGTATTCCCATGAGCACATCAGGCTATCTTGAAGTCACCCTTCATGTAACCTACGTTGCTCATAACCCAGCTACCGCACGGTATTGCGCAGTACCAGGTGTAAGTACCGGCAGTCTTCGCCACAAATGTGAACTTCGCAGTCCCTTCGGGCGCGATGGTGACGTTGAGTCCGAGCTGGGAAACCGTGAAGGTGTGCGGCATCGCATCTTTATTGGTCACAACCACCTGCACCTCTTTGCCCGCCGAAGCGGAGAAGAGGTCGGCCGCGCCTTTGCCATTCGGGCCTATGTAGGCAGGCTCAGAGCCCTCAGGCGTCGTAATGTCCTCGATGGTGAGGTTGACGACCTGTGCGGGACTTGAGCTCGAATTCGCCGACGGAGTTGTCATCCAAGGAGCGTTCCCGTCTACAGTTGCAACCTGCATAGCCGAAGGAGCAGCCCCGCCGCAGGCGGCCGCGATACCTCCGGCGAACACCAAGCCAGCTGCTGCTCCCGCCGTTCGCATCAAGAGACTACGCGTTGAGCTGGATTTGCGCACCATCGCTATCGTCCTCCTTTGTCATCGGGCGCTCCGGCTCGAGCCAAGCGCGGAACTCGCACCACTACAAGCACCAACGATCCGAGGATGAGGATCCACACTATGGCGATCACCGTCAACAAGCCTTTGACCAGCCATCCTCCGGTGGTCCCTAGCGGCCTTGCGTACTCGATGGCACTTTGGGGCACTCCAGTCGGATCACGCAGAACCTGGAACGTCTGAGTGACCGATGGGACTGAAACCGAGCCATCCGAGCCGGCCACCGCACCAAACTGGGTTGATCCGGTCCATGTCGGCGTGTATGTGTAGACCGCCTTTCCAGACGAGCCGACCGCCGCTGTGCCAACTGCCATCCATCCGTCACCTGAAAACTCCGTTGTCTGGACAAAGAAGGTGACGCTCTGGCCAACGTCGCCTGACGCTTCCTGAGCTGTGAGGATCAGGTTATCCGAGCTCGCCGAGACAGACGCCACGGAAAGCGTCAGCGAGTTGCTGCTCAGTGAAGTCGCGGCAAAGGCCGGTCCTGATGCCATGAGCACCGATGCAGCGGCAGCGGTCGCCGCAATGATCCATCGAGTAATGCTCTTCATTGCTTCACCTCGCTTTGGGTAGCATGAATTCTATGACCGTTAGTGCTGCCATGGCCGTTTCCATTGCCTACGTCGCTGGAGGCGCCCGCACCCACCAATAAGAGCTCTTGAGCTGCGACGGTGTGCTCGGACACTTGCTCAGTCGAGCCCAGCTCGCCAACCTCTTCCATCTCGTCGATCGATAGAAGTGGGACGAACCTGAAGAGAAGCATCAGCCCTAGCGGAATCGCGGCTACGCCTGCGAGCGTGATTGTTATCGAAACCCACGTGAAGTGGTAAGTTCCCCAATGGCTTCCGATAAGCGGTTGGGTCGCCGCCGGCAACACAATCACAAGCCTCTTTATCCACAGCGATATCACGACGCCAATGCTTGCGACCGTCAACCCGGCTATGTTTCTTGTCCTTTTTATTGCCACAATGGCAATTGGAAGTACCTCGCCTGCAAGGACGTAGAACCAGAACGGTATAGCGTAGCGCCCTGAAACCGTCTGGCTTATCCAGCCACTTGTGATCCCGGTGTATCCTTCTGAAAGCAGATCCGCCAAAGTGAGATAAGCGTATACGAGACCAAGGGCCGCCATGACATAACCGAGGCGGACGAAGTGCCGCTTGGTGATGAACCTTTCGAGATGGTAGCCCTTCCTGAAGGCCGAAGCCACGACGATTACCAGGGCGGTGCCCGAGTAAAGAGCCGCGATCACGAAATACGGCGGGAAAATGGTCTCCGCCCATCCAGGCCTGCTAGTGGTTGCAAACGCCCAAGACAGGACCGAGTGCACCGACACGGCGAGAGGGATGATGATTAGAGCCACAAGGCTCATGGCCCCGTGAAGAACCCGGCGCTGACGCTCATTTCCCAACCAGCCGAGGGACAGTGCCTTGAAGATCTTGTAGCGGACCGGGTGCCGTGATCTTCCAAGCATTCCGTTGACAATTGCAAGATCCGGTATCAAAGGCAGGTAGAAAAAGACCAGCGTAGCCAAAATGTAAGTCCCTATCGCCATGAAATCCCAGAACAACGGGGATGAGGTGTTTACATACACCAGTATCTCCCAGAACCTCTCGGGCCTTCCCAGGTGAGGAAAGATGAACAGGGCGCCTATGATCACCGTGACCAGCGCCGTTCCTTCCGCCAGCCGGGTAAGAGGAGCTCTCCAGCTCTGTCCAGTCAGCCTCAGTATCGCCGATATGACGGCGCCTCCATAGCTAACGCCTATGAAGGCGATCACATCGACAATATATACGGCCCAGAATGCCTGATCGTTGTAGCCGGCCGAACCCAAACCGTGAGCCAGCTGGTACATCCAGGCTCCGATCCCGGCAAGAACCACCAGTGTCAGCACGGTCACGGCGAGCCGCCAGCGAACAGTTGTGCGTTCCACCATCGGCTTTACCGCCGCTATTCGCACGTCCTCCGCCCAAGACTGCTTCCCCGAAGCTCCGTTTCCGGTTTTGGCCAGAAAGGCTAACTCGTTTACCTCTGTTTCTTTCACGATTCCTCCCTAGCTCCTAGGACGCCGAGGCCGTGTCTGTCGACAGGCTCTGGCCATGCCCCAATATGTACCAAACTCTTGGATGGGTGTTCTGCTCCGGCTTGAACGTAACGGCATCGTTGTCGTAAAGAAAGGTCGACATCTTTATCGTCGTACCCATGCTGTTCACGCCAACATCCGTTTTGAGATCACCGTTGTAGATTGCACCCATCGCACAGCCAGCGGCACACTCCGAGAGAAGGCCGTGGTTGAGATTTCCAACGCAGAAGGTGCACTTTCCTACCGTCCCCTCACGCTGGGGCACCGGAAACTCCGGCGTAGCTTGCACAGGCAGAGGCGGGTATTTCACATTGGAGTTCCAGTTGAAGTACCGCGCCTCATATGGGCAGGCTGCCATGCACATTCGGCAACCGATGCAGCGGTCCTGATTCACCAGGACCACTCCTTGATCCTGCCTAAAAGTCGCATGAACCGGGCAGACATGCAAGCACGGCGGGTTCTCGCACTGCATGCAAGGCCGGGGCATATGGTAAGTCTGTCCAACGCTGTTAGTTAGCGCGAAAACCTTTATCCACGTCTGATCGGGCGTTAGATAGTGGGCCTTTTGGCATGCCGCAGTACACGATTGGCAACCGTTGCAGTTCCTCAGGTCGATCACCATCGCCCACTGATGCGTCGGGGGAGCCAGAGTGGACGCCATGTCGGCGGCTCCACTGCCTGTCATTCCGCTGTCTCCGGACCAGTTGTTCGTGTCTGGTACGCCGCCCTTGCTGGTCATGGACATGCTTTGCGCGTAAGCGCGGTAAGAGAGGAGTTCTATTCCGCTCCCAATTGCTGCAGCGGCTCCTGCGGCCGCGCCAAGCATCGTAAGAAAACGCCTTCTTGAAAACTCTTTTTCATCATCGCCCGCTGCCTCGCCTACGGGTGCGGCAGGCGTGATAGGACAATTTTGCCCTTGTTGTGAAACTGCACATGATTCTTGCGGAATCAAGCTCAGTTCGTCCGAAGCTTGCCTGTTCCTAGAAAGCTTCCTCATAAAACATCATCTCCTGGGAAGTTCTCGTCACACAACGTAACCACCTTCTTCTAACCAATCGAAACTGCTGGCCAACGCCCCAAAGCAAAGGGTCATCCACAATTTCCTCGATCACGTAACAGTTATGTAGCCTTCCATGTAGCCCGGCATGTCCATAGCGCCACTCATGCCTGTAGATCCGGTCCCGCATGGAGCCTCACATTGCCAAAAGTACTTGCCGGCCTTATTCACCTTGAATGTGAAGTCGACAGTCACGGTCTTCTGGCCGGATGGAACCGGCGGAATCGGAATATTTATCAGCAAGCCCGGAATTGTCAAAGTGTGAGAAACCTGGTTGTTGGGAATGCTCGTAATAACTTTCCCACCCACTGTCTCGGTTCCTCCATCGACCACCCCAAAAGTGGGATCGGAACCCCAAACATGCCCATAAGGCGACGCCGCGGGTACCGGCGCTGTTCCATCGTCGTAGTTGACGATCTGTAGATCTACTGTTGCACCAGCAGGAAACGAAAGGTCGGAAGGCACAAACTTGGGCCAGCCAGGCTTGCCATCCATCTTGCCAGTCTGGATCACCATCTGCTCGTGAAGTACCGGCGTTACAGAAGCCGCATCTTTATCAGCTGGCGCCGGTGAAGACGATGACGAACTGGTGCAACCGGAGAGCAGGAGGACTGAAATCGACGCCATGCCTGCTGCACCAAATAAAGCCCCTCGCCGAACCCCTGTTCCGACAACTGACTTCGACCTTCCGTTCCCCCCAATTCCCATACGCCCTCTTGCGAACTTCATGTCGTATCTGCCTCCTTAACCATTTCCTCTTATGAATGCCTGTGGCCGCTACGAGGACCGCAGCGGCCACAGGCTTAATTATTCAGACGGGGCGCGTGGGAACTGGGGCGCTAGGCCACACGCCCTGCCTGAATAAGGCCCTAGGACACCGTGATGTTGCCTTCCATCCAGCCCATTGTTGCCATTGCACCCTGCATTCCGTCAGAGCCGTCTCCACATGGCGCGAAACAGTGCCAGGTGAACGTGCCGGTCTTGCTTGGCGTAAAGGTGAATGCGACGGTTACCGACTTCTGCCCCTTGGCAGTGACTGGGATCACGGCATTGATGCCTAGATCCGGCACGCTAAAGGTGTGCGCGATGTTGGCATTCGGAATCGATGTGGTCGCAGTTCCATCCACCGTCTCGGTGCCGCCCTGAATCTGCTCGTATGACGCCAGCGCTGATGTAAGAGGTGCCGTACCATCGTCGTAGCTCGTGATAGTCAAGGTCACCTGCGAACCAGACTTAACTGTGATATCCGACGGCACGAACCGGGGCCATCCGGACTTGCCAGCCATCTTGCCAGTTTGAAGCTCAAGAGCGACATTCTGGGCAGGCGGTGCAGTAGTCGTTGGGGCTGCAGTCGTTGAAGGGGCTGCAGTCGTTGAAGGGGCGGCCGCTGATGTCGTGGTTGGTGAGCTCGAAGAAGCTGACCCACAAGCCGACAACACGGCACCGACAGCTAAGACAGCGAGGCTCCCCACAAGCGCTCCTGGTCTAAGGTATCTCCCTGAAGAAATTGCCATTTAAACCTCCCTAATGTTGGGTGACGGAACGGTCGATCTCTTTTGCCAAGCTCTTACTCGTTAATCACGTCATGGGTAATGCTACGAATAGCAAGAACTCGGATTATCTGCGATACCTCAGTGTTGTTCGCCGAGATACTACGGTGGCGTACCCGTGTGATCCCGGCACGCATCAAAGAACCCCGGCGCTCACCAGGGATTTAACAAAACTATGGATATTTTGGGTTGCTCGATTCCACCGCAATTTACCTCTGGCCGAGCTCGCCTGTAATGGTATTACGTAGGGGATTACACCGTAACAAACAGTAAAAACAACCAGTGACTACGTACCGGTAGTCTCACTCGCCTATTCCAGTGAAAGCCTGCCCGCTAGCGCGTCGTTGGAAACCGCTACAAGGGAGGGCGGTATCACCGACAGCGTTAGACCAAGCCAGGCGTGCAAGCCGCTTTTTTTAAAAATCCTTTGAAACTGATCCGCAGGAAAGTGCCCAACACCCAAATATCGAAGCGGTAATCGGAATGATTACTCATCGTGTCTCGTTTTGACAAACTTTCGTGACCGCTGTGAGAATGAGGGACGACGTAGGTCAGTGTCGAGACTGCCGAGGGGGTGCAAGGTAGTGCAAGCCGGGCCTGATCCAAAAAGGAAAAGAAAAGCCACACCTAGGCCAGATCTCTACGAAGTCTCTCACCTTTCAGACCCTGGCAAAGCCATGACAGCCGAGCTTAAGTCTCCTATATCGCATCAGGATGCGTTTCTTGAAGCCTACCGATGCTTGCTTTGCGGTGGTCCGCTCACTCCAGCACCCTGCATGCTGGCCTGTCCCGCAAAAGTCGATGTGCCGAGCTTCATTGGAGCTATCTCAGTTGGAGAGCCAATAGAAGCTGCTGAGATCATTCTCGATGACAACCCTCTTGGAGGGACATGCGCGCGGGTGTGCCCGACTGAAGAACTCTGCGAGGGATCATGCGTCCTCAACTCCACCCAACAGCGTCCTGTTGACATAGCAAGGCTGCAGAGGTATGCAATCGATCAAGCTTTCAAGGAGGGGGATCTGCTTGTCCCCCAGAGACCGCAGCCAAATAAAATGCGCGTAGCTGTGATCGGGGCCGGTCCGGCAGGCATTACGGGCGCATTCGAGCTAGCCAAGCTTGGATACAAGGTGACACTGTATGACTCTAGACCCGCCACTGGCGGCCTGGTGAGATGTGCCATTGCCCCGTATCGCCAGCTGGTTGACCCTCTGGAGCAGGAAACCGCGAGACTATGGGAGCTGGGCGTCGAATTTCGCCTTACCACAATGGTTGACGCCAGATTGAAAGAAGAGCTGGAGAGCTCATGCGCCGCTATCCTCCTCGCAATAGGTATGGGCGAAGACGCGTCTGCCGGGTGTGAGGGAGACAAGTTTAAGGGAGTTTTCCCATCGCTTCGCTTCATCGAGAGGATAAAGGCGACCAACTATCCCAAGGTGGGCAAAGTTGCAGTAATCGGTGGGGGCAACACGGCTATAGACGTCGCCAGAGAAGCTGTCAGACTTGGAGCTAGCGAGGTCACCGTACTGTACCCACGCCATGCGGAAGAGACGACTTTATTCTCCGTGGACTACGAGGAAGCGGTAGAGGAAGGCGTGCAGTTCGCGTGGCTGACAAGCCCCGTCAAATACGAGGGAAACGGCAGTGTCACAGCGGTCCGGTGCATGAGGATGATGCTCGGCGACCCTGGCTCCTCGGGCCGACACCGATTTTCGCCGGTGGATGGCTCGGAGTTCCTGATCGAGGTAGACACCGTCGTGGAAGCTATTGGACAGCTTCCTAGAGCGGAGTTCCTCTCCCAGATTCCCGGCATCGAACTCACAGCCGGCCTTGTTAAGGTGAATCCGGAAACTGGCGAAACTGGAAACGGCATGTACTTTGCCGCCGGAGATGCCCTAAACGGAGGAGCGACAGTCGTGGAGGCGGTAAGACTTGGCAAAGTGGCAGCAGCTGGCATACATCAAAAATTGATGGGACAAGCGATCGACAACTAACCAGCCATGGAACAACCGGAAGGAGTCCTTCATCTGCGGGACGAGGCGCGTGCGACCGATCTCCGGTCTAGTCCGTCCCAGCTACTACAGGAAAGCGCAGCCACTGAAGACGCCAAAGGATCCAATGAGCAGACCCTAAAGCTGCTGAACGTCGAAAGATGGGTGCTCTGAATATACCTCGCTGCGCGTGATCGGTATCGAAGCCCAAACCGTTGTCCCACCGTCCACCGAGGAACTCAGGTCCAGTCGCCCCCCCAGAAGACGAGCTCTTTCTCTCATCCCCACCACACCAAGATGCTCCCCCGCATGCTCGTCCAGCTCCGCGGGTTCAAAGCCGCGACCATTGTCCTTTATCACAAGTTCAAGCATGCTCTCCCCAAAGTGCACCCCCACCGAAACGGCCGTAGCCTCGGCATGGCGGGCAATGTTACCCGTGGACTCTTGGACGATGCGAAATGCGCCAAGCTCAACTTCGGAAGGCAGGCGGAAAGTGGTTCCAGTCACGTCAAGTGTTAGCAGCAGGCCCGTCTGGTCTTCAAGATCTGCGCAAAGGCTCTTTAAAGCGGGGACTAAGCCCAGCTGGTCCAGGGCGGGCGGCCTCAATCCCGTCGCAATCGCTCGAAGACCGGTGGCAGCGTCCAGCACATGCTGCCGCAGCTCCAGCAGGATTGCCTCC
>DAHVOF010000249.1 GCA_027318945.1 Actinomycetota bacterium
GAGACATTCTTCAAAAATCATCGAGACCAAGTATTTTTTTCCCGTCAGATAGAAGTGAGGTACGAGAAAGATTGGTTCCACTGGATTACTAACCGCGCACTCAGAGAGCTGATTACTCGTGGGGTCATCCAGGATGAAAGAAGGCGAATAAGCGGGAACAGGAGCGTCCATCTAATGTGGCACCGTTCCAATAGGTATTACAAGCGGGGTGCCGATCGACTTGCACGGCTTGTGGAGAAATATTCGGATCCAAACATCGCAGTGGCACTTGGGTTACAGGGTGAAATGATGGTTCTCGAGGGGTTTGCAAGAAGACAGTTTTTGACCGTAGGCCGTAATACCAACGAATTCCGTTCGGTTAAGTGGAAACACACTGAGCACAACCTGGACTTCATCTTCGAAAAGGATGGGATATCCTACGGAGTCGAGGTGAAAAATACCTTAGGTTATATGCCACACGACGAACTGGAAATGAAAATTGAGATGTGCGAAACCCTAGGACTGACTCCAGTGTTCGTGGTTCGAATGCTGCCCAAGTCGTGGATAAAAGAAATCACGGATGCTAGAGGATTCGCTCTGATTTTAAAATATCAGCTGTACCCATGGGCACATCGTGAACTAGCGAGAACGATACGGGATGAACTCGGTCTTCCCGTAGATACACCAAAAGCGCTAGAAGATGGGACGATAGACCGGTTCATGCGCTGGCACGTCAAAAACTTGTGAATCAGCGTCTCAATTCACATAGCCCAGCGCGAAAGCGCAGGTCAGTATCTATGAATATTATACCCCTATGAATACAATCTGGCTCTCGCTCCTGATGATGATATCCGGCACGCTTATGAGCATGCCGTTGCCCGATAGCTATGCCATTAGTGTAGAAACTCGGGATAGAATTGTTTTTCCTCAGCAAGGTGACGGAGGCGCGGAAGATCACGCCCGAGTTCACCCCCTATTTGGAAGAAACTGTTCCATGACGGGGATCACGTGTTCCCAGAGGTAGCCGAGACTTCGGGCCAAGGTGTCGCGTACCTCCATATACCCGTCATCGAGTCCAACCTGCATTGCTATCTGCGGGGTACCGCTGAGATTCACGTCGACTTCCGTCTCTTCAAGCGCGGGCAACTTGATCCATCGGAAGTGAGCGAGTTCTGTGCCAGCCGCGGCAAATTGAGGGAACCCGTTGGGATGCGGCGGCGGCTCTTGCTCTAGAGGGAGTTCATCTCGGACCGTAACAACGGTGTGGACTTTGATAAGGCCAGGAATGACTACGATGGGGTCTCGGTGCTTGTCAGCATTGTCGAGCCGGGTGATGACTCCCAGGGCGTTGCGCTTCGGGTCACTTCCTTCCTCTTGGTCCAAGTACGGCTGAAAGCGTTTGATGGCGTCGATTGCTTCGTGGGAAAGACCGGCTGTGGCGTTTTCGAAAATGGCTACGTCCCTCGTCTTTCGTTCTGTTTGCTCCCCAGTCCAAGGGTCGTCCAAGAAGATTGGAAATCCGGCATTTCGCTTGTACTTCTGCGGCCGCATCGCGACGAGAATATGGTCAAGGGCGGACCGCATGTTATGGACCGCATCGCCGATGATAATCGGCAACATCTCGTCAAGCGGCTCGGTTACTTCAAGAAGGTAGCGCCAGTCGTTCTCTTTGGCCTTTGTCCTTGTAACAAGCTGAGGCCGGTAGACTTGCTTGCTATCGTAAGGCCGGAGGTGGTCATCGACCTCTTTGAGATGGCGATCCGCCCGTTGGAGCTTGAGCCACCAGGACTCCGTCACGGTCTACCATTGGAGGAAGATGCCCAAGAAACCGAAGGCGAGCCAAGCCGAGGAACCGACGACATACACCCCGAAGAGGTTGCGTGTCCCGATGCCCAAACGTGAGGACTCCTTCCGCGACCCGGGAAAGGTTGCCACGGCAAGGAAGAAGCCTTGCTCCACTTCCGACAGCTCGGAGGATGAGTGACAGGAACATCGCTCGCGGTTCGTCGCGACGGTCGTACCGCCAGGTGTTGAAGTTTGATTTCTGAAGGAGTGCCCATGTCGGTCGAACACAGCAAATATCCGATTAGTAATGATGCCATATGTATTGTTTAGCACTCCGTTGTGAGATCACCGGTCAGGTCTTACGGGGCTCAAGAATCCCGGTTCGCCTTGAGTGAGGGAGAGCGATCGGCTTGTACCGCTGCACGGGGCATCCGCTCAGGGAATTCGCATGTATCGGATGACGCAGGATCATTGATTCTCCACTTCCGAGTTCCTATTCATGTAAATTTGCGCGCTCGAGTATTAACCATACTTAATTTGTGAAGACCCAATCAACCAGCTATCGACTTTTGTTAGCAAAGCTCCAAATTTGGCCGACGGTTTCGGGTGATCGTTTAGAAGGCCAAACGCCTTATCTGCACTGAATTTGCCGTTGATCTCCGGCAACTGGTCATCAGCATTGACGACATCTTCGAATGACTCCATGTGGCTCTCGCCAGGGTGAGAAGCACTATTTTCGCAGTTATCAGGTTCAAGTCTGATGGGCCTTTTGCATTCTTCACAGGTTTCAATAGATCTTTTCTTATCATGCCAGCAGTTAGATAGCGTGAAGACTCCGAATCCCTCGAGCATGTTTCTCCAGGCCTCCAGCCATTCATCTGGCTTTTTGTGAGCCTACCCAAAGAAAGTGGACACCCAACTAGCCGAGCGATGGCTCGGGTGAGAGGATGTTCACATGGCAATAAGCAGAAGGAAGTTCACACTGGAGTTCAGGGTGGAGGCGGCACATAGAGTCATCGATACCGGGCGAAGCATAAAGACGGTCGCATCTGAACTTTCAATTGAAGAAAGCACCCTCAGTAGGTGGGTGAGAGACGAGCGCCGACGCATGGAGGCAAGCGATAGCCAAGGCGGGGCTCCCCTTACCCCAGCGGAGCGAGCTGAGCTGATCCGGCTTCGACGTGAACTGGCCGAGCTTCAAAAGGACAATGCCTTCCTGGGAAAAGCAGCCGCGTACTTCGCCGCCAAGCCACCAAAGCAGAAAGATTCGCGTTGATGGAGGTGGAGTGCGCGCACTTTGAGATTGCCCGCATGGCACGGCTTCTGGAGGTCTCTAGATCCGGCTATTACAGGTGGTTACATGCTCAGAAAACGATGTCGCCATCAAAGCAACACAGGGCAGAGCTCGAGATAATGATCTCAGACTCGCACAGTCGCTCACACGGCGTCTACGGTGCACCACGCATCACTGCCGACCTTCATGGAATTGGAGCAGCTGTCAGCCATAACACCGTTGCACGGCGCATGAAAGACCTTGGCATCATCGGAGTCTCACCACGGCTCTTCAAAAGAACTACTGTGTCTGATCCAACTGCCAGCTATCCAGATGATCTGGTGAAGCGCAACTTCGCCCAGGAGCAGCCAGATGTCGTATGGACGTCAGATATAACGTATTTGCGAATCGGAACAGGCTTTGTCTATCTTGCTGCGATACGTGACGAATGCTCGGCTCGGATACTGGGCTGGAAGCTCGATGACAACATGCGAACCGAGATAGTGACCGACGCCCTGCATCAGGCAATTCTGACGCGCCACGGCAAAGTGGAGGGCACAATATTTCACACCGACAAGGGCAGCCAATTCAGCGATCGCAAGGTGAAAGAGCTGTGCGACAAGGCAAAGATCATCCGTTCAATGGGTGAGACCGGTTCGTGTTTTGACCATGCCACCGCTGAGTCGTTCTGGTCGATCTTCAAGCACGAGTACTTCTACCGACACGTCTTTTCAGACATGGAAGAACTCCGTGCAGGGATTGCCTGGTATGTAAATTGGTACAACACCACTCGCAGGTGCGAGAAGAACAAAAACACAAGTCCCATTGACTTTGAGCTAGCATTGCAGGAAGCAGCAAGGGCGGCATAACCCGTGTCTACTTTTTCTGGGTAACCTCATTGCTCAATATGGAATCGAGTGAGTCGTCAGGGTCTCGCAACTGGTTGTAGACAGGATCCTCACCAACCACCTCAAGAATTTGATTTGCGATAAGCGGAATAAATCGTTTATCCGCGCTTTGCATTCCCTGCCCGTTCTCTTGCGCAGAGTATTTCACTGGCGCAAAAGATTTGCCATCCACCATTGCAGCCCAGCGG